>NZ_JAPZQM010000317.1:0-20215 GCF_027530565.1 Microcystis sp. LE19-10.1B
AGCTTTTCTGGTCGGAACCCCCTAAGCCGAGTTTTCAAGGTGCTGCGCCGTCCACTTGGTTTTCGAGACTGGCCTTTTAATTCTAACGTAAAGCCAACCTAGAACGGCGGGGTTTCAGACCCAAAATTTCCGATGAGTGAAGAACAATTTGAACTGGTACAAGGTAGCGGGAATGTGTACCGCGATTTTGGCGATGTAGATGCGGACGTGCGACAAGCGAAAGCACTGCTTGCTGCTGAAATTATCAAGCTTCTGGAGAAGGAAGACTTATCAACCTGCGATGCTCAAGTGCGAACTGGAATTAATCACAGTGAATTTGTCCAGATTCGCCGTGCTAATTTGGGACGCTTTACTATTGACCGTTTGATCTCAATTTTGGGTCGTCTCAATCAACAGGTTGAAATTACTATTACGACCCATCCAAGAACCACTGATTCTTCACCAATGGCATCCTAACTGTAATTGAGTGTGGGTCGATGGGAACGACCGCGCCACCAAGCTAGTAGGGTACTAGCGATAAAAATACTCGAATAGGCCCCGGCTACGAAACCAATAATTAAAGCTAGGGCAAAATATTTTAAGGTCGTGCCACCAAAGAGAAAAATCGCCACCAGAGGCAATAAAGTGGTCAGGGTGGTATTAATCGAACGAGTTAGGGTTTGACTGACCGCGTTATCGACAATTTCATCCACGGATAATTCGGGGGTATTGACAAAATTTTCCCGCACGCGATCATAAATTACCACTGTGTCATTAACAGAAAAGCCCACAATTGTCAAGAGGGAAACCAAAAATAAACTATCCACTTCTACCCCCGCAATTAAGCCTAAAACCGCAAAGACCCCTAAAGTGATCAAAACGTCGTGCAGCAGGGCGACAATGGCGAAAAAAGCGTAATCCCGTTGAAAACGGAAGCTTAGATAGACAGCAATGCCAAAAAATGACACTAATAAAGCTAAAAATCCCGACCTAAATAATTCTTGACCGATGGTGGGACCGACTGTATCGATTTGACTGGTTTCGGGGTCAAAGGCGCCGATTTTCTGGTTTAAGGTGTCGAGTAATTTCGTTCTCTGTTCTTCTGCCAGGGTTTTAGTCCGCACGGATAAAGTATATTTATCCAACACCTGCACACTACTGTTACCCAATCCTTCCTCGTCTAAAATTGCTTGCACTTCGGCAGTAGTTAAGGGTTTCTCACAGTTATTCTTTTTGGCACAGGCTAATTCTATCTGAATTCTCGTACCACCAACAAAATCTAAACTCGGTCGCAAAGGCGCTTGAATAGTGAACCAAGAAATTACCATGGCCAAAATACTACCAATCGTCAGCAGGGCCGAGACTGTCCACCAAAAATTACGCTGTTTTGTAACGTTAAATGCCATATTGATTAAGTAAAAAGTAAAAAGGAAAAAGGAATTTGGGGAGTAGGGAGTGGCAATCGGTGGGTTACGGCGAATATGAAATTATTGGTTAACAGCATAACTTGTCGTCGCCTAACCCACCCTACTGATTTACCGGTAAATTGGGGCAGAAAAGTTGGGGTTTTTGGCGAATGCTAGGGACGTTTAACACGGTGATTAACAGGAGAGTGCGACTACAGGTTAAAGCGGTAAACATACTCACAGCTACCCCAATGGCTAAAGTTAAAGCAAAACCTTTGACTAATCCTGAACCCAACCAAAATAAGGCAGCACAGGCGATTAAAGTAGTGACATTACTATCAAGAATACTGGAAAAAGCCCGATAAAATCCCGACTCTACTGCCCGAAATAGGGATTTTCCGGCCCTTAATTCCTCCCGGGTACGCTCAAAAATTAGTACATTTGCATCGACTGCCATGCCGATACTGAGGATAAATCCAGCAATACCGGGTAACGTCATGGTGACTCCCACTAGGGCAAAAGCCCCCAGAGAAAGAATAGTATAGATAATCAGGGAAACATCGGCAATAATACCGGGTAAACGGTAATAAACCGCCATGAAGATTAAAACTAACAGTAAACCCACTAAACCAGCGTAGATACTGCGACGGATACTATCCTGGCCTAAAGTTGCCCCGACGGTGCGAATTTCTTCCACTTTAACGGGGAAAGGTAGAGAACCACCGCGCAATTGAATCGCTAGATCGTTGGCAGTTTCGGCGGTAAAATTACCAGTAATCACGGCCCGGCCTCCTGTAATTCCCGTTTGGGCAAACTGCACATCAACCACAGGGGCGCTAATTAATTCATTATCGAGGAAAATCCCAATACTGCGACCAGTACCTGCGATCGCTTTAGTCAGTTCGGCAAATTTATTGCCCCCTTCCGAATCGAAAGTAATGGCCACTTCCCAGTTAGTGCCTTGGGTGGAACTAATAGTGGCATTTTGCAGATTTTTTCCAGTTAAGTCCACCGATTCAAATAAATTTAAAATCGCCTCTTTAGATTTTTGCAGAGATTGTTCTAGTTCGGCAATTTTAGCGGCATTTTCGGGTTTATTCTCGGCTTTGAGGGCGGCTAATTCCGCTTTTTTTTGTTGAAAAATTGAATATTCAGCCCGGAATTCTCCTTCTGTACCTTGTTTTTGCTGACGAAATTCTAATTGGGCCTGAACATTTAGGTTTCTCTCAGCTTCTTTGGGATTTGTGACCCCGGGTAGTTGCACGATTACCTGATTTTTACTGTCCACAGTCTGCACTAATGATTCAGAAACACCGAGGGCATTAACGCGATTTTCAATCACATTTTGTACGGCTTTTAAATCATTAGGTTGAATGGTTGTGACGGTTTCCGTGGGTTTAACCTGAATGGTTAATTGACTACCACCGCGCAGGTCTAAACCTAATTGTAGGGGTAACTTAATCAGGACGAAGATCGAGGCAATAACCAGACCGATGATCAGTAACAATAACCAATTTTGTCTCTGCATAACTTCAGTATCAAAAGGAGAATTTTTTAAATGCGATCGCCAACCATTTTTTGGACAGCTTCGACAATTTGATTAGGTTGAATAATCGTCAATCTTTCTAGATTACCGTTATAAGGTGTGGGGATATCTTGGGAAGATAATCTTAACACGGGGGCATCTAATTCATCGAATAACTGCTCGTTAATTAAAGCAATTAACTCGGAAGCAATTCCTGCCGTTTTCATACATTCTTCCACGATAATCACCCTGTGAGTCTTGCGAATCGAAGCGGCGATCGTCTCCATATCAAAGGGTTTCAGGGAAATTAAATCGATAATTTCTGGATCATAGCCATCTTTTTCTAACTGTTTTAATGCCTGTAAACAGTGATGACGCATCCGCGAATAGGTGAGAATGGTGATATCTTCTCCCTTGCGAACGATTTCGGCTTTATCGAGGGGTAAAAGATACTCGGTATCAGGTAAATTTTCCTTGAGATTATAGAGAAGAACGTGTTCAAAGAAAAGCACGGGGTTATTATCTCTAATCGCCGATTTTAATAAACCTTTGGCGTTGTAAGGAGTGGAACAAGCGACAATTTTTAGTCCGGGTACCGCGTGAAAATAGGCCTCTAAACGTTGGGAATGTTCCGCCCCTAATTGTCTCCCCACACCCCCCGGACCGCGGATAACCATGGGGATTTTAAAATTACCGCCGGAAGTATAACGTAACATCCCGGCATTGTTGGCAATTTGGTTAAAGGCAAGCAGAAGAAAACCCATATTCATGCCTTCAATAATCGGACGCAATCCCGTCATGGCTGCCCCCACTGCCATGCCCGTAAAACTATTTTCAGCGATGGGAGTATCTAAAACCCTTAAATCGCCATATTTTTTGTAGAGATCTTTGGTAACTTTGTAGGAACCGCCGTAATGACCCACATCTTCACCTAAAACAAATACTGTCTGGTCGCGGCCCATTTCCTCATCGATCGCCTGTCGCAAAGCATTAAATAATAGGGTTTCTGCCATATCAAGTCCCCGCTTACAATTCGGTCATCTTATCACTAAACTTATTATCTTACCCCTTTTCTGGCCCGAAGGGAGAGGGAATTATGAATTATGAATTATGAAGTGGGGAGGTGGGGAGAGGGAATTATGAATTATGAATTATGAATTATGAATTATGAAGTGGGTAGATAGGGAGTAGGTAGGTGGAGGACGTAGGTTGGGTTGAAGCATGAAACCCAACGCCCGATTATGTTACGCTACTGCTCCTATAAATAATTGTGTCTCCCTACTTCATAGATAATAGTCTATTCTAGTTCCCGACAATCGGCCGGCAAAGAACTAAGATCAAGATCAAGCAATCCCCTACCGTTAAAGCTGATGAAATTACCCCGTCTTGCCGCTTTAATCATTGGTCTGAGCTTTATTTTCGGATTAATGTTGTGGTTAGTCAACTCTATCTATCGTCTTTACATCCAGATCGCCTTTACTGCTCCTATCTTAGCTAATATTCTGCTTTTGCTGATTATCGGACTGCTGGGCTTGCTAATATACGTTCTTTTGTACTACTTTTATCTGCTGCCCCAGCAGCAAAAAAGTCGCCGCGGGTTGCGTTCTTCCTCCCGTCCACCCCTAAAATTACCGGTAGAAAAAACCGAGGCCGCTGGGGAAACCTTAAAAGCTATCCGGCAACAAGTGGAGCAAATTCAAGATAAAGTAACCCAACAGGTTTTTATTAAGCGTTCCCAAGAAATTGAGCGAAGTTTAGCCAGAAAAGAAGTTAAAATCATCGTTTTCGGTACGGGATCGGCGGGAAAAACCTCCCTAATTAACGCCCTCATCGGTCAAATGGTGGGCAATGTGGAGGCAACCATGGGAACCACGGAAAAAGGGGAAACCTATAGTTTAAAAATGAAAGGTGTGAATCGGGAAATTCAAATTACCGATACCCCCGGCATTCTCGAAATTGGTGCAGCCGGAGGTCAAAGGGAACAGTTAGCGCGACAATTAGCCACGGAAGCAGATTTACTTTTATTTGTCATTGATAACGATATTCGACAATCGGAATACGCCCCTTTATTGCGTTTAATTGATATTGGTAAACGTTCTCTCTTAGTCTTTAATAAAATCGATCTCTATAGCGATGAAGATCGAGACATTATTTTAAAACAATTACGAGAACGTCTAAAAGGAGTGATTCTTTCAGCCGATATTATTGCCGTCGCCGCTAATCCCCAACCAGTACAGTTAACCGGGGGACAAATGATCACACCAGAACCGGATATTTTAGCTTTAATTAAACGTTTGGCTTCAGTTTTACGGGCCGAAGGGGAGGATTTAGTGGCAGATAATATCCTCTTACAATCCCAAAGATTGGGGGAAGAAGCTAGGAAAATTATCGATCGCCAACGTCGTCGCCAAGCTGATAAAATTATCGATCGCTATCAGTGGATCGGTGCGGGAGTGATTGCTGTGACTCCCTTACCAGTGTTCGATCTGTTAGCAACGGCGGCGGTTAATGCTCAAATGGTCAGGGAAATTGGTCAAGTTTATGGCTGTGAAATTAACAGCGATCGAGGCAAGGAATTGGCTCTATCTTTGGGCAAAACTCTAGTTAGTTTGGGAGTAGTGAAAGGAGCAGTAGAATTATTAGCCAGAATCCTACAGTTAAATTTTACTACCTATATAGTCGGTAAGGCAATTCAAGGGGTCAGTGCCGCCTATTTAACCCGCATTGCCGGCAAAAGTTTTATTGAATATTTCCGTCAGGATCAAGACTGGGGTGACGGTGGTATGACGGAAGTGGTACAAAGACAATTTCAACTCAGTCGCAAGGAAGAATTTATTAAGTCTTTTGTGGCCGATGCGATCGGTAAAGTGGTACAACCTTTTCAGGATGATTGGCAGCAAGAAGAAGTTTTAGAAGCTAGTTGCGAGGATGATTGGTAAAGATCGAACCCGGGAGCAATAGGCAAAATTGTATAGTAATTGTTACAATCGTTTTGGGGTTCCACAAGGGCAAAAAAAAGATGCGACAGCAAGTTATCGACTGGTTAAAAGAAAACGTCAACGAACACCGTCTGCGACATATTCTCGGTGTGGAGACCATGTGTATTGATTTAGCTCGTCATCACGATCTCGATCCCGTCCAAGCAGGGCAAGCGGGATTACTACACGATCTGGCTAAATTTTTCAAGCCCAAAAAACTGCTAAAAATGGCGGAATCGGCGGGAATAGACGTGGATAATATCTGTTTATCCCATCCCCACTTACTCCACGCCGATGTGAGTGCAGTTGTCGCCCAAAAAGAATTTAACGTTACCGACGAGGAAATTCTCGAAGCAATTCGCAATCATACCCTCGGTAAACCCAATATGAGCGATCTTAGCTGTATAGTCTTTATTGCCGATGCCTTGGAACCCAATCGCGGCGATACACCCGAATTAAACGCCCTACGACAACTCAGCTATCAAAATCTCCATAAAAGCGTTCAACAAACCTGCGATTATTCCCTAAAATATCTTTTAAGTAGCCATTGTCCCATTCATCCCCGCACCGTGCTAACCCGCAACTGGGCGTTACAAATTGTTAAAGAACAACCAACAGAAACTAAAACCATTGATTAACATAATCTCAAGACTCGCTTACAACCACCTCAGCCAAAGGATAACCACAACCTGAATGACCAATCCCACTGGAATTATTACCCCCATCGCCGAAAATCTCAAGACCGAAAAATTTCTAGAGACAATTGTCACCGCTGCCGAGGACAAGAAAGCGGGGGACATCGCCATCCTGAAAGTCGCCGATATCTGTTATTTAACCGATTATTTTCTGATTATTACCGGCTATTCTACCACTCAAGTGCGAGCGATCGAGGATGCGATCGAAGCTGCTATGGAACTAGAATGGCAACAATCCCCCCGACAAGTGGAAGGAAAAAGCGAAGGTAGCTGGATCCTGATGGATTATGGCGATATCATTGTCCATATCTTTTTACCAAAAGAGCGAGAATTTTATAATTTAGAAGCATTTTGGGGTCATGCTCAACGGATTCCTCTACCTAGCGACCATTTGGAGGAGTAGAATCCATGAAATCCTCCCTTGATTTCTGTCCCGTCCCGGAAGAACAGCAACCGGTTAACGAGTACGAACAATTAAAAGAATCTTGGTTTTTCCGTTGGGCGACGCTAGATGTAGCCTCTTATACAAAAAAAATTGTCTGGTTATGGTTATGGACATGGTTAATTGTCGGACCGATTGCCGCCGCTAGTTTTCCCCTCAAAAAAGCCCCTTTTCTCTTCTTCTGCGCGGGGATTTTTGGCTCGACAATTTTGGTAGGATTGGTGTTATTGCGCTTGTATTTAGGCTGGATCTACGTCTATGATCGCTTGCAATCGGAGAAAGTATTTTATGAAGAGTCGGGCTGGTACGATGGCCAAATCTGGACAAAAACCGCCGCCATTTTAACCCGCGATCGTTTAATCGTCTCCTATCAAATCCAGCCCATTCTCCAGCGTTTACAAAAAACCGCCCTGATTCTAGGGGCAATTGTCGCTATCAGTGGTCTTTTTTGGCTATTTTTCACTCACTAACCGCAACCAATCACCAATCTGAATGAATAGGGTAAAACGTTCACCAACCCACCGCTTAGAAATTCATCTCCTCCGGGAAGGTATTATTGAATCGGTTCATAATGTCGAGGCCGCTATTTGCGATGACCGCGGCCGGGTATTATCCACCGCCGGCAGCGCCGAAACTAGCGCCTTTATTCGTTCGGCCCTGAAACCTTTTCAAGCACTGGCTGTCATCAGTACCGCCACCCTCGAACGCTACGATCTCAACGATAAGGATCTAGCCATTATCTGTAGTTCTCACCAAGGCACGGTGGAACACGCCCGTCAAGTCTTTAATATTCTCTGGCGCGCCGATATCGATCCTAATGCCCTGCAATGTCCCCTCCCCGAAGGTAAACCCAGTCGCCTCCAGTACAATTGTTCTGGTAAACACGCCGGGATGTTAGCGGTGTGTCAACAGCGTGGCTGGCCGTTAAATAGCTATCTGCGGCGCTCTAGTCCGATACAGAAGCTAATTCTCAGCAAAATTGCCGAATTATTGGGGATGCCGGGGGATGAATTAATCAGCGCCCACGATGACTGCGGCGCGCCCACCTATTCAATGCAGTTGGGGCAAATGGCCCATCTCTACGCCCAGTTAGCCTCTGGCAACCGTTTAGACTTAGAAAGAATCGTCCGGGCGATGACCTATCATCCCCGCATGGTAGCAGGAGAAGGGGCTTTTGACACGGAATTAATGCAGGTTAGCCAAGGGGAAATCGTCAGTAAAGCCGGGGCCGAAGGGATTCAATGTATCGGGCGCGTCGGCGAAGGTTTAGGATTAGCAATTAAAGCCCTAGATGGTTCCAAACGGGCTAAATATGCCGCCGCTTTGCAAATTCTCAAACAGTTAGGCTGGATTACTCCCAATGTGGCCGAATCTCTCTCGGAAAAATTCCTCAAAATCGGCAGTTATACCCGCTTGGAAGTGGTGGGAGAAATGGCTTTATTGTAAATAGTGGGTTGACCAAGGGTAACACATCAAAAACTTTTCTTTTTGGTGTGTTAGGGCAGTATTTGAATCTTGATTTTTTTCCTCAAAAACTGAACTTCGGAGTACAATACAGATGACTAAATTAATTCAAGAAACTTTCGAGCAAATTGCACTGCTTTCTGAAGAACAACAAGATAGCCTAGCAACCTATCTAAAAAAACACCTAGCTGAATTTTTAGAAGAAGCGGAAAAAGAACGACGAATTGCAGAAGGGACTTATACCATAAGTGATTTTAACGAAAAAACTCAACAAGCTATTCAGAATATTGAAGAGCAAAAAAACTTAACTGTTTGCCAAGATCAAGTTGAACTGTATCAGCAGCTAGGAATTTAATGTTATTACCCATTTTTGAAAATCGCTTTAAGAAAGATATTAAACGACTGCAAAAACGGGGAAAAGATATGACCAAACTGAAAAATGTCATTGATAAATTACTTCAAAAGCAAGAACTAGAACCTAAATACAAAGATCACGCTTTGATGGGAAACTGGAATGGATATAGGGATTGTCACCTAGAACCAGACTGGCTTTTAATTTATAAAATCACAGACACCCATCTTTTTTTAGTGCGCTCTGGTTCCCATGGGGATTTATTTTAATATTCGGTCAATCGTTTAAGTAGAGCTTGCTGAATACAAATGTAAGCTCTGCTAGAAAAGGGTTTTGAGCTTTTTTTCCAAAAAAGTGCCAGGAACAAACGTTGAGAAATCGCTCCGAGAGACTCAAAACCCTTGTACTTTTTTCGGCGAACGCAAAGTAATCAAAGAGCGATAACACCAGTTAATGGGCAATTTAACCTATTTTTGTGGTTTCTTTTTCGATAGAATGATTGCGTTTAACTTGACGTTTTATTGTCGCACCAACACCGAGTATTCCTAGAGAAAAGAGTCCTAAAGTTGAAGTGGGTTCGGGAATGGTTTCTACTTCTATATCTAAAGAACTTGATACATTGACATCGTTGGTTCCACTCTCTATAAAACTGGAGTCTGGCAGTATATTTTCTGGAAAAACAAACGAAATCGTATCATTAGTTAGATCTAATGAAAGATTAGATCTATACACAACTGGTAACTGTCCTTGAAGATCAGTGAATATAGCTGATAACCAATCATTAATATCACTGCCTGGTAATTCGCTAAATAAAAACTGGGAACTGGCAAACACGTTTTCAGAGGGTGTATTAAAACCTAATGAAGCCAGAAATATAGATTCATTTCCACTACCATCCAAACCAGATAATACTGAAGCTAACTCTATATATTCACCATCGATTTGCCCCTCTTTTGCTTTTTGCTTTTTAACTGCTTTTAATTTAGTTGTTTGTCCAGTGTCGTCTAGCAACTTCTCAAATTTTTTTACGTTAGGTGGAAAAATGAGCTTATTTCCCTCCTGCTCGAGGGGGGGTAAAGTGAATGGTTCCCCTACTTGAAAAGCGTTATTAATTAGGGTTGCCTTCCCAGTGGAAGTTGTGCCTTTTGGAATCGTTACCACCACATTTTTTGTTTTTCCGTCCTTAAGAGTGATTCGGATGATAATTTTCCCAGCTTTAGAAGGAGTTCCTGTAGTTAGCTCTATATCTGCGAGTGCTTGATCAGCAAACACCAGTAATGTGGATATAGTAACCATAATAGTTGCCAAATTTTTAAGTGAGCGTTTCATGAAAGTTCCTTTTTTCTGGTTGAAAATATCTAAATAAATGCTTTGTCGAAATGTTAAGGCATTTATTTAGGGTGGGCAGATTTACTTTGGTAATATAAACACCCTAAAGTTAACTTTCAAGACCCATAAAAGCCCCATAAAGAAATATAAAGACACTAAATTGGCATTTTGCGGTATAATGTCAAGCAATCCTGACTTAACTCCCCGTTTAAAATCATCCTATGAACTCCTTCGATATTCAATCTTTTATAATAACTATTGATGAGCTTGTTTTCTCCCATACAGGAGAACATTTAGACGATCTTCAGCATGAAATCTTAGAGGGAGTCGTCAATCATCAAAAATACGCCGAAATCGCTCAAAAAAATCATCGTTCTCAGAAATATATCAAGGAAACAGCAGGTAAATTATGGAAAACCTTATCAGAAATATTAGGACAGGAAGTCAGTAAGGCTAACATTAAATCGAGTTTACAAAGATATTGTTATTCTAATTTCTCTAACTCTAGTAATATTAAAGACGTTATACAAATCAATAGCGGTAATTTTTGTACTGGAAAAGAGAACAGTGAATTACCCTCATCTAAAATTTATCAACAAGCTAAATTAGAAACCATTCCCGAATTAATCAAAGAAGGATTAACTATAGAACAAATTGCTAGAGTTTTAAAACTTCCCCTAGAATTAGTGCGATCGCAATTAGAAGAATTTGAGTAACTCCCCAGCAACATCACTTATAATATAGTTATCTTATTATTACCCTGAGCCGATCTGAAAGTGAATTTTATTTTAGAACCAAGCGAGGAAAGAGATTATAATCTTTCTATTCCTTCTCTCCCGGTTGTATTAATGAAGGACATCATCTCGAAGAAGCTTTGAGCAATATTCAAGAAGCTATGGAACTTTGTCTTGAATTATAGGAAAAAGAAAGACGAATTGCAGAAGGTAATTATACCATAAGCGATTTTAACCAAAAAACTCAACAAGTCATTCAGAATATTGAAGAACAAAAAACCTTAACTGTTTGCAAGGATGAGGTTGAACTATATCGGCAGCTAGGAATTTATTGTCATTAATCTCTAGAGTCAGCGATTCCCTCTGTAGTCATGTTTTTGCTGGTTTTCTGCCCCGAAACCAGCTATAATGCTCGAAAGGTGAAAAGGGACTAAAAGCGCTGATTGAGTTAATCTGTGATGGCAAGGTGAGTCTGCGCTATCTAGTCTCGTCGGGGGCTTTGGCTACTGGGGTTGAGATAAACTAGATTTAATAACTGAAAATCCGGGGTAATCACTCATGTTACAATCCCTAAAAATTGAAGGCTTTCGCGGGTTTCAGAATTTTGAGATGGCCAATCTTGGTCGAATTAATCTCTTAGTGGGTAAAAATAATAGCGGTAAAACTTCTATTTTAGAAGCGATTCAGTTTTTGTATGCTCAGAATAATATAGATATATTTTTTGAAACTATTAGCTATAGAGGTGAGTTTGGTTGGTCAGAAAGTAATCTACCTAGTCGCACTAAAGTTTTTGAAATTTGTCATTTATTTCCTGGGCATGAAATCATCCCAAGTAAAAAAATTATCATCAGTGGATATGGCAAATCCTATCTAGCAAGTGTTACCATTTCTGTTGAAAGCATTCCTATACAAACATCTTCATTTACAGACAAAAATGATGATATAAATCAAAATAATGATAACAATTTCGACAATGAGGAATGGGGTAAACTTATTTTAAGTATTGGATGGATTGGCTCACAAAAACCTATTGAACTGGAACTTCTTGCCAACGGTACTCTTGCCAGAGATTCCACAAGAAGAATGGCTAGTTTAAGCAGAATTTCCCATAAAATAGGTATTGATAATAAAATTGAATTGAAGTTCTTAACACCATTTTCTCTAACAAGTTCTGATATGGCAGCACTTTTTGATAACATTGTTCTCTCTCCTTTAGAAGATTTAATTATTGAATCTTTGAAAATTATTGAGCCAAAAATTGAAAGGATAGCTAGTATTGGTTCTGGCAAGTACTTAATTTCAAACAACCTAGGTGTTAGAGGTGGGTTTGTAATCAAAATTAAAAATCATGATCAACCTATCCCTATTGGCAGTTTAGGCGATGGATTTTGGCGAATGTTAGGATTAGTTTTAGCAATGGTTAATCTTGAAAATGGAATTTTATTAGTTGATGAAATTGATAGCGGATTGCATTTTACTGTCATGACTGATATGTGGAAAGTCGTCTGGGAAACCGCCAAAAAACTCAATATTCAGGTATTTGCCACCACTCACAGCCGCGATTGTTGGCAAAGTTTAGCCGAATTAATTACCGAAGAAAAAATTACCGATAACGAGATTACTATTCAAAGGATAGATAGGGAAAAAAGCCAATCTGTAATCTTTGATCCAGAAGAAATTGTTATTGCTGCTACAAGTAATCTTGAGGTGCGGTAACAATGCCTAAAATAGAGACAAAAAAGTTATTAGTGGAAGGTGCAGAGGAATTGAGAGTTATTCCCCAATTAATGGCAGCAAATGGAGTTACTTGGAATAGAGGGGAAGAACCATTGAATATCATAAATTGTGATGGTGTTGAAAATTTACTAAAACCTAAATATATCTCTACGCAACTAAAAACTCCTAACGGACTAACTCATTTAGGAATTATTATGGATGCGGACGAAGAACCTGATAATCGTTGGAAAAGTTTATATAATGCCTGTTTACCAAATATACCTAGCTTACCTCAAAATTTACCAGCAGCGGGATTAATTATGACTCTAGAATCGGGGATAAAATTCGGTGTGTGGATGATGCCAGATAATCAATCTAGAGGGATGTTAGAGACTTTTTTAGCCTATTTAGGGCTTGCTGAATAATGGTAAAACCCTTTTAAAATAAGGCTTTTGACCTGTTAAAATCCGATGTTAGTGCCAAAAAATCGGATTGGGACCATCAAAAACCTGGCATTATCCTTATTATAGTACATGGGTTGGTACAAAAAAGAGAGGGCAACAAAGCCTGAAACTCCCGACGACCGGCTACTGACGACCGACTCCTGACTCCTAACCCCACCAACAAACTTTTTCAGCAAACCCTAAATAAAGCCTCTTTCAAAAAGACTTAAATTAATCGTGCCGCGGGGGTTTATTGGTCGCAGAACCCGCCGGAACGACCTTGGAGGTGGGGGGGATACCTTTGAGGGAAATGAGCGTATTCATCACCGTTTTTGCCACAGGAGCGGCAACAGTGGAGCCAAAAGTATTGGCACCCTTGGGTTCATCCACCACCACCAAAACCACATAACGGGGCGATTCGATCGGTAAAATCGCCACAAAACTGGTAATTTTGGCGTTAGGTAGATAACCCCCCGTCGGACTAGCTTTTTGTGCGGTTCCCGTTTTGCCTCCGATGCGATAACCGGGGATTTGGGCCGCTACCCCCGTCCCCTTGCTGACGACGGTTTCCATCATTTCCACCACTTGCCGGGCCACGGTGGGAGAAAAGACTTTTTTGCTGGGATAATCGGGCTGCCAGTGCAAACGGCCGCGGTCGTCGGCTAATCCTTTGATCACATGGGGAGTCACCAGGGTGCCACCATTGGCCAGCGCACCGTGCAATTGTACTAATTTTAAAGGCGTTAGGGATAAACCTTGACCAAAGGAAGCGGTGGCCGATTCAATGGCATTATCCAGAAATTCTTGTT
This sequence comes from Microcystis sp. LE19-10.1B, assembly GCF_027530565.1. Taxonomy (NCBI): domain Bacteria; kingdom Bacillati; phylum Cyanobacteriota; class Cyanophyceae; order Chroococcales; family Microcystaceae; genus Microcystis; species Microcystis sp. LE19-10.1B. Next base: position 13,873 of record NZ_JAPZQM010000317.1, read on the forward strand.
CGGGTTTGAGATATCCTGATACTTCTCCGGGTAAATCTACACCAACCCTTTGATTTATGTCCAATCCTAATAAACTTTTATAGAAATCAACTCGCCCCATTTTTTGGGCAATTTGCACCATGGCCACGTTACTAGAGGTTTGTAGGACTCGGGCCATATCTAGCGCCCCATAACCCTGTTTAGAGGCATTTTTAATCGTCCAGGGACCGACAGTAATTGCCCCCGGATCATTGACTACCGTACTAGCTTTAATTGCCCCCGCTTCCATGGCCATGGCGACAATAATTGGTTTAAAAGTTGACCCCGGTTCGTACTGATCGGCTACGGTCCAATTTTTAAATAGAGCCACATTGGCTTTATAGTATTCGTTGGGGTTAAAAGTTGGCTCACAAACTAGGGCTAAAAGAGAACCATCAAGGGAGTCCATGACGATGACGGCTCCCCGTTTAGCATTAAATTTTTTTAGCTGTTCTCGTAGGGCCGTCCGCGCCGCTCTTTGTAGTTTTAAATCGAGGGTTACTTCTAACTGTAATTCATCAAATTGAAAGATACCATGGGGAACAAAAGCTGGTAAAATTCGCCCGTCTCCCATGCGTCTTGTATTGACAGAAAAGGGATCTCTTTCTAATAACTGACTGGAACCTCTCTCTAATCCTGCTTGACCACGATGTTCTTTATCTACATAGCCAATCACGTCGGCTGCCACATCGTCTTGGGGATAATAACGAGCGTACTTTTCCTCTAATTCTACACCGTCAAGAGATAATTGTTTTAAGCCCCTAGCCACGGATTCGGTTAATTGATTGGCTAAACGAATTCCTGTTTCTTTTTCTTTAAATTTTTGAATCAGTTGATTACTGGGAATATTTAATAAAGGAGCTAATTTATCAGCCACTTCTGCCGGCGGAATCGCAAACAGTTTTGGGTGTACATAAAGAGTATAAATCAAGCGATCGGTCGCCAAAACATTACCATTACTATCGACGATCGCCCGTCGGGGAATATAGGGTCTAATACTGGTAGTTTGCTGTTGTCTGGCTCTTTTTTGCAATTCCTGTCCTTGTACTATTTGCAGTTGGTACAATCGCCAAGCTAAACCCACAATACCCATGACTAAAATCAACCACACCGCCACCAATCGCCCGTTACTCAAAGGCAAATTTTTTAAGTTTTTTTGCCGTTTTTTGGCGTTTAAATAGGACTTTCTGTCCTGGAACCTGCCAGAGGGCGATCGAGTTTTTTTACCTCTAAATCTGGGTCTTTTTGTGTCAGTCATGAGCAGTATCTTTCAGTAATCAGTAAGCAGTAAGCAGTAATCAGTAAGCAGTAATCAGTGAGCAGTAAACAGTAAACAGTGAGCAGTAAACAGTAAACAGTAAACAGTAAACAGTACACTTAAAAACTCACATCTGATAACTGTTAACTTACCCACTGATAACTGATAAGTGGGTGGGTGGAATTAAATATAAGATGAACGTAGGTTGGGTTGAAGCATGAAACCCAACGCCCGATTATGTTACGCTACCGCTAACCCATCCTACACATAATTGTGCCTCCCCACTTAACTGATAACTGCTAACTGTTAACTTCCCCACTGATAACTGTTAACTGTTAACTGATAACTGTTAATAGGCACTTCTCGGTCGAGAATTGACGGTAGATTGGGGTTGAGAAGCGTTGGCCGGTTTCAGGTTAGGGGCAGATTTACGCTGTAAAAAGATAGTTTGGAAGGGTTGGGGATGAGTTAATCCGGTTTCGGGTTTTTCTGCTTGTTGAGCTAGTTGATGTTTAAGGGTTTCATTGGTGGCCAAAAGATGGCGCTCGTGACGTTGCAGTGTTTCCAGTTTACCAAATTCTTTGTCCCAAACCTTGGGAATATATACCGTCCAAGCATATATTCCCAGAGTCGAACCCAACAGACAAAAAGTAATCACGGCCACTATTCTTTCTAGGAGACAAAGGGAACGTAATTGACGCGAGGCTAATTGTTTTTGTGTCGGGGCCACGGGAACTCTCGCCACCGATTTAGTCGTCGGTTTGACGGTGGGAGTCGGGGAGGATTGAGTAACTGGTTTAGTAGTCGGGTTGGGGGAAGTTACCCGCGACTGGGGACGACGTTGACTCCCTTGGCTTTTTTGGCGAGAAACGGGAACGGGAATATAGGACTTATGGGCAGCAGACATGATTTTCTCTCAATATTTCTAGCTAGTTGTCGTTGTCAAAAATTAAGTTTCTAAAATCAGGAGTCGGTCATCAGGAGTCAGTAGTCAGGAGTCGGTCGTCAGTGGTTCGTGTTATGCAATGGACGGGGTGATCAGGGATTTGTCAATTGTTTTCCCTCTAGAACGAACTAATCAATTAAGTCTTTTGCCAGATAAGAATTTAGTCGATTTATGCCATCCGATCGAACCATGCCAAGTAACGAAGAACCATATTTAATTGATCACTGTTGCCTTTTTTCCTTTTTCCTTTAAAATCACTGCTCTAGTTCTAGACGTAAACGATATAAAATAGTTTGCGGATGAACTTGAGCGAGAATTTGATTGATCACCGTACTCGGTCCGGATGCCCCCCAACTACAACCGCGTTCTAGATAGATTTTAGCGGCTTTCCCGATGATATAGGTTCCATAAGCGGCAATTGCTCCCTGTAGGAGAGCGGTACTACCGTAGAGGGTTAAAGAGGTAGGATTTTCAAAAATACTCGCCGCTGCCGCTGCCGTTTTGCCCAAACCGATAATCACAGTGCTGAGGATTTCCCCCACCAGCAACCCCGCACTACTGAAAAGTAGAGTCCGCCAGAGTTGACCAGCTTGGTGACTGGTAATCGGCAAGCCGTACAAACGAGCTAAAGCCCGAACTAGAGTCAAATCGACGATTGAAGCCCCTAGTAGGTCTAAAATAGCGATCGGATTGGCCGCAATCGCTAAAGCCTTATATTTCGCGTATTGCCAGATAATTTCCTCCGCTTGACTGTCCCGGAGTTCCAGGGTTTTTCTAGCGATATTTTCCTCCGCTTCTTGCCCTTGCACTAAAGCATTTAAGGCCAGTAGCGATCGCCCTTCCCGATTTAAAATCGTTAAGAGTTTATCTTGCAGCTCCTCAATTTGGGGGGGAGGGGTTTCCCACTCAGTCACCACGCGCCCATCGGGGTATTCCACCCGGACGGGAATCGGTTGCGGTTCGGCGGCTACCATAACTATCTCATCGCTAGTTAACAAATCTTCTAACGTTTTTTCGTCCCGATTGGTTCCTAATCTCTGTAACTGCTGAAAAATCTGGCGGCGATCGGCTTCCGGATAGAGATCAATCTTATTAAACACCAAAATGATCGGTTTTTTCGCCTGGCGCAATTCTGCCAAGGCCTCGTATTCGGTCCGGGTAATATCCCCCGCGACGATAAATAAAATCAAATCGGCACTTTTAGCGACTTCTCTGGCCATATTCGCCCGCGCTTCCCCTTCAATCTCATCCAATCCGGGGGTATCGATTAATTCTATCTGGATTTTACCCGTGGCTGGTATCCAACGCACCGATCGCGGCCAGCGTGTCACCCCGTGCAGGGGTCCGGTTGCCAGGACTTTTTGACCGACTAAAGCGTTTACCACCGAGGATTTACCGCGACTGACTAACCCGAAGGCTGCCACCCGAATCACTGTTTCATCCAGTTTATCCAAGGCCGATTTTAGGGACTGCAAATCCTGTTTAACGGCGGCCTGAAGTTGGGGATCGGGGGGATAATTCCAATGGCGGCGAAAACTGGCATACCAAGTTAAAGCCTGTTGTAAACTAGCTTTAGCCTGATTGTAATGAGTTTCCTCGAGCGATGGGGTCTTGGTCACGGTTGATTTTTTTACTGTTTATTGATGCTGCTGCCTTTATTGTAGAGTTTCGGGGCGGTAACTGAGACGCGGTTATTTGGGGTGGTGGGGAGGTGGGGAAGTGGGGAAGTGGGGAAGTGGGGAGCAGGAGAGATGGGGGAATTTCAACTAAAACCCTAAAACCCTAAAACCCTAAAACCCCAACACCTAACATCCTACTCCGCCAATCCCAATTGCCCCAATAGCTGAAGGATAGTTTTTCCGGTTACGGGATCTCGCCAATCGGGGGCAATTTCTGCCAGGGGAAGCAGCACGAAGGCCCGTTCTCGGCAGCGGGGATGGGGTATCTGTAATTCGGGCGTTTCTAAGATCAGGTCATCATAAAATATTAAGTCTAAATCGAGGGTACGCGGTCCCCATCTTTCCCGTCGGACTCTCCCGAATAACTGCTCGATTTCTAATAATTTATGCAGTAAATCTAAGGGCGATAAATCCACTTGCACAATGGCGCAACCGTTGAGATAATCGGGCTGAGGAGGGCCGACGGCCGCGGTTTGATACCATTGGGAATGAGCTTCTAGTTTAATTCCTTTGACTCGCTCTAATTCCCCTAAAGCTTGCCCTAAAATTGTCGCTGAATCCCCTAAATTACCGCCTAAAGCGATCGCTGCCCGCTTCATCCACATCCTTCCTCAACAATAATCTCGGCTAATTCCCCCGTCGCCCCCAAAGATTTACCTAAAAATATATTGACATTTGGATGCTTTTGTGATAGTTCAAAAACTTGGGCTTTGATCGCGTCCGTAATTGCACCAGCAAAGAGGAAATAGGGCAGTATAGCGATTTTTTGGCTACCTTGAGCAATTAAACTCTCGATTTGTTGGGATAAACTCGGTTCTATCGACCAATAAGCTGTAATTGCTCCAGAAAACGCCGCTAGATTTTCCACTTCCCGATTACCGCCGGGGCGACGACTACCGTGGGACAGTAAAATGCGGTCTTGGTGGCTTAAATCGGCAAATTGTCGGGATAACAGCGATTTTATGCCCTGATAACTGCCTAAATGGGGCTTTAACTCTAGCTTAATTGGCGATCGCACTTTGGCCACGGCTGCGGGAATATCTTCTTTAACGTGAACCCCCGACAGGAGAAACAGGGGGATAATCTGCAATCGGTTACATCCTTGGCTTTGTGCTTGTTGGGCAAAAGCTTCTATTTGTTGATGGAGAGGTGTTATCGCTAATTCTAGGGCGGCAGTCCCCACTAATACCCGATTATCTGCTTCTAGAACCGCTATAGGTGGGCTAAACTCCGATTTACTCGCCAATCTTTCGGCGGGTTGACTGATTTTTTCTTGAACTAAGGCTGCTAATCGTGTCACCGCCATGGCTGGACGCGGACCGCGACTACCGTGGAAAACCAATAAGTAGGCTGAGGAGGTCTTCAAAGAAATCTTGCCAAAATAGTTTAGTTTTTAGCCTAATACATTTTGTCTCCCTTTAGGCATCAATGCCCCTGATATTCTCGATTTAGCTGGTAAGCGGGAAAACGTCCCCATTGGTGGGAAGTGCTACCATTTTACGCGATGTAAAGTGTGAGCAAATCAGCCCGCCGGCTTGAGTTAGCCTAGATATTGAGATATAATTGCTATTGACAGAAACTGCCAGAGGTATATTTGTATTATGCGGGTAATTAGCCGTCGAATACTTCGCGATTTCTGTATGACCAACGCTAATTCCTGCGAGTCTCTCTATGATTGGTATAGAGTCGCTAGTAAAGCAGAATGGCAAAATCTAATCGATGTGCAAGCCACTTATAAAAGTGCTGAATCTGTTGGTAATTTCACTGTTTTTAACATTAAAGGAAATCACTATCGTCTAATTGTAGATCTAGTTTATAACCGACAGACTATCTATATTAAATATATTCTTACCCACGCCGAGTACGATAAAGAAAATTGGAAAAATGATGCTTACTTTTAATTCTAAAACCTATGGAGAATTACTCGCTCACTATCAACCAAAAGCAATCACCACAGAGGCGGAAAACGAGCGAGCGATCGCAATTGCTCAAGAGTTGGAACATCGCTCGGAACTTAGTTTAGAGGAGGAAGCTTTACTGGAGTTATTGATTAGTTTGATCGAAAGGTTCGAGGCAGATAATTATCCAATTCCTGACAGAAATCCTTTAGCAACTTTACGGCATCTTATAGAAGCTAACGAGATAGAATATCCAGAGCTAATTACTATTTTGGGTTCCCCTGATGCGGTGCAGCAAATAATTAATGGACAACGCAGCATCAATCAGTCAGAAGCTAGGTCTTTGGGAGCATATTTTCGGGTTGATGCCAGTTTATTTACTTGATAAGTAACTAAGGAAAATTAATTAGGGTTTGCTGAAAAAGCTTTTCCTGGGGGCAGGGTGTGGGGTGTGGGGTGTGGGGTGTGGGGTTTTACCCATTTTCAGGGGGTCAATTACCTAATTTTCAGGGAAAAAGTACCTGAATTTTCCCCCCAATCACTC
>NZ_JAPZQM010000369.1:0-14614 GCF_027530565.1 Microcystis sp. LE19-10.1B
AATCTGGGGATTTTGTTGTAAAAAAGCGGATATTTGTTCGATTCCGTCTTCGTTGGGAGAGAGAATAACCGTGGCGACTCCAGGGATTACCCCAGCTTGGAGACTTTGATAATCGGTAACACCAGCATCGAGGAAAACTACGGTAGCGGTTAAACGCTGATTTCTCGCACTATTCACCTGATTAGCTTGACTCAAGCCATCAGATTGAGCAAAATTGAACAAAACATCGTCAACAGCAGGAAAGCCCGGCAACAGGGTAGAAGTCATGACGTTAACTGCAAAAGATTAATGCGACTATTTTGTGCAAACAATCGCCAATTTTTCAAGGGGGATATAACAAAAATTTACAGAAAACGGGTTTCTTTAAGAAACCCGTTTTCTAAATAGTTTCTTTGAGAAACCCATTTGGCTCTTCTGGTTTCTGTGTGGAAACGAGGTCTATACTGATAGTTTCTTCGACAAAATAGTCCTAAAAGTGTTGCCCGATAAGCATTTCACGATTACATAAGCAAAAATTATCACACAAAGTCGAGAAGAGCCCCCATTTTCTCAGTTTCGTGGGTTGTTGCAAGATATGCAATCTGAACGACGTTCATAAATTGTATTTTTATTAGTTTATGGGACACAAACAATTCCTAATCCTGCCATTTGACGAATATGATCATCAAAAGCGAATACCTTAAATATTTGTAAACGATGAGCCATAACTAAAATAGAACAATCTGTGTAACTCCATTTTTTATCATTGTACTTACAGAAAGCTTCCCATATTGCCAGATCATCGCTATCTGACACATTGATATAACGATGATCTTCTCTTAGTATTTGACCCACTTGGATTGAGGCTCGACTAGATACCTTGCTCCGAATCCAAGTCACAGTTTCATCGAATACCGATTCCAGAATAATCCAATTATTATGAGGATTTTCTAAGTAATATTTTTGAGCGCTTTCGTGATGAGTTTCAGATTTGACAAAAAAGGCAATTAAAGCAGAAGTATCAACAATAATTTCTTTGTCCACAATTTTTAATAAATAATTTCATCGATGTTTTCAGCGTAGTTAGTTACAACTTGACCCCGATTATCTTGTCCGATAATATATTTAGGCTCAGGTTGGACAATTTCTAAACTTCCACAAAGTTCCCAAGTACGAGTCTTAGTAATATCTGGTAATTCAGCTTGAACATAATTTTCCAAAGCTTTGATAACAATCTCTTGAACCGAGGATTTTTGTTCTTGCAAACGAGATATTAATTCGTCGGGAATTTCGATCAATATTTGAGTCATTGATAAACCTTAGAGATTAACGTTGTTTTACTAACATTATAGCCTGTTTGTGAATTATAACCAAGAGACGCAAATGCAATTACCTGAATCAGTTACCAAAAGGCAACTGTTCACTGATTCAGGTGATTCGCCATAAGTCCAGAAAACGGGTTTCTGAAGATTGTCTCTCAATTACTCCCTCACAATGACAATTTTAGCGGGTCATGGCGAGAAGGCGATGGCCACAAGTCCAGAAAACGGGTTTCTTCAAGAAACCGGTTTTCTAGATATTGATTTTTGCCAAAGACTGCTTAAATTCTGCGAGAGAATTAGCAGTAGCTGCTAATTTTAGTAGCTCTTCTAAGATAGTAGGGTTAGTCATTTTAAGGAGTTGACATGATTTTTTCCTGAATAATAGGGTGAAAATTACAAAATTAAGCCCCTAAAGAAGGCACCATCCAGACGGATTGAGTGCCGTCGAGGTCGGTGTCTGGTCCAATCAGTGCCGGGTTGCGGTAGCCCGGCAGGACGGAGACGGCGAAAACCTCCTCCACGCCGCTATTGAACCAAAAAGTTGCCACCAGTTGACCGGTGGACAGGTTGACGATAGCCAACCCGCACCGCAATTGATTACGCCGCTCATCCAGGGGTAAACCGCCAAAAACCGCCGTTTCCCGCACTTGGGACAACCCGACAAAGGCGTGACCTTCCCAACAGTCTAAACCCCGGGTAAAACCGGGCAATTCGGCGATGATTTCCGTGCTGCCAGTTTGGGGATGCCAACGGTTCAAGGTTCCATAACCGGAATTGAGAAAATAGAGATTACCCTGGTAAAGACGGGGAGAATGGGGCATAGCTAAACCCCGCAAAATCACCTCTCCCCTCGGCACATCAATTAAGCATCCGCCCTGGGCCTTATTCTCTCGCCAGAGGCTTTCCTCGTTGGTTTCCCCCAATGCCGTTACATATACGGGAGTGCCGCTATTTTCAGCCATAGCCAAGCCATTGAGGTGGCAGCGGTCTCCGGGGACTAACTCGGTAATAAAGGGCGGTTTCCACTGGGGGAGAAAACTCCAATTTCCTTCGATGGTTGCCAGACAGTTAAATAGGGTATTGACCACCCAAAGGCGATTACTGCCAAAAGCCAAATCATGACCCATAATCGGACCGGTGAGGTGAGAAGAACGAGCTAAAAAGGCGATATCCTGTTCCCCTTCGGGTTTAATCTGGGGGGCAATCTCTCGATTAGCGGGTAAATTCCAAATTGCCTGACGAGCGCCCACAGCAATTCCGGTAGCGGTTCGGGTTAAACCCATTGCTTGGTCAAAATGGGCGAAACTCACCCGTATTTGTCCTTGATAAGTGCCAATGCTGGCCACTCGTCCCGCTTGGTAGGTGGAAATCAACACTGAGAGGTCAAGCTGGTTGAGTAATTCCGGCAGATTGAGGCTGTACTCATAATTGACCGGCACTGCTTGGCGCTGAGATGGACTCGCTGCTGGCTCTTGGGTATCTGAAAACTGGTTAGTCTTGGGCGGCAAGCTGTCCATAGAGTTTTTTTTGCATGGATTAGAATCGATTGTGATAATTGATTATTGTCTATGGTTTGTTGACTAACCTTAATAAGGTTTGATCCCCCCTTGCCCCCCTTAATAAGGGGGGTGGTGATGGGTTTCAGTTGGTATTAATGGGGTTCATTATAGACAAATTAATCAATATTATTTATAAAGTTTTCTTAACTTTTTTTGTAGCAAATTTACTTGAACGGTGGTATTAAATACTTATAATTGAGTTTGTCTAAAACACTTTTGCAATTTCAGCTTGTGTATAAAGTTTTATGTATAGATTCAACATTTCTGGTCACTAAGCCACAGCAAATCCCGTATATTTGCGTATTTTAGGATAACGAAAACCCAGGACTATATCTTCTTTGGGAATACCTGCCTCCATCAAATCAGTAGCTATGCCTTCCTCCGTTTCATCACATTGAATCCAGACTTTATCGACAACCAAGCTAAGGTGAATTGGTGTTGCATGGAGATACTTATTACCACTCCAACCGAAATCTAAAACTAGATAATGTCCTCGTTCATCATCAAATATAACCTGAGAAGTGTAACCATCAGGTAAAGTAGCACGATAGTTAGCATGATTCTGGAGAACAGTCTTAATAATACCTTGATATTTTAATCGGGTATCCATTGCACGATTACCTCACTTTCATCATCAAAGACAATTAATTTCACAATCTGATTCTTTAGCAATACCTGCCCTAATTCTATACTAAAAACACTGTTAAAAGTTGGCTGAGATATGGCCAGATAAAGAACTCGCTCAACTTTCATCTCGTTAAGGATTTGACGATACAAGACGTACTGCCCCAAAGCTTGCTGTAAATCCTTTACGTCAGACTGTCCTACAAAGCTTTTCACTTCAACGACAATTTTCCGCAATTCTTTCTCCGCACTGATTAAGCGTTCTGCTCCCAAATCAGCGGATAAACGCTTCTTGCCAATTTGAAGTGGAAAAGGATCGTGAGTGATTGCCCACCCGTCCTTCTCTAAAGCAAGTTTTACAGTGTCGTGGTAAATATCTCTTGCAGACACAAAAATTCAGAGGATAAATACTCTAATCAGCAGTATAGCAAATTTTTCTGTTCTCAAGACCTCTTGTAAAAATCAAAAGACGAGTGCCTACAGCAATTCCGGTAGCAGTTCGGGATAATTGACCGGCACTGCTTGGCGCTGAGATGGACTCGCTGCTGGCTCTTGGGTATCTGAAAACTGGTTAGTGTTAGGCGGCAAGCTGTCCATAGAGTTTTTTGGGCATAGATTAGCATCGATTGTGATAATTGATTATTGTCTATGGTTTGTTGACTAACCTTAATAAGGTTTGATCCCCCCTTGCCCCCCTTAATAAGGGAGGTGCTGATGGGTTTCAGTTGGTATTAATGGGGTTCATTATAAACAAATTAATCAATATTATTTATAAAGTTTTCTTAACTTTTTTTGTATCAAATTTACTTGAACGGTGGTATTAAATACTTATAATTGAGTTTGTGTAAAAAGCTTTTGCAATTATGGAATTTTGGAATTGACGAGATCTGGCTAAGTAGGTAGGTGTTAAAAGTTGTCAGACACCCCCCTTATCAAGGGGGGGAGGGGGGATCGAACCCAAAATCTATCTTCAATTTAACTATAACTACTTACTTAATAATTTAACTTAAGCTTATTCTTTTGGATATAAACTTGATTCTAGAAAAACTATTGGTAATCAGAAAATGCTGACTTCATCGCCTCCCAATCTCTCGCAACTTGCCCTTTTATTTCTCAAAATCGGCATTATCGGTTTTGGTGGTCCGGCTGCCCATATCGCTTTAATGGAGGAAGAAGTGGTTAAGCGTCGCGGTTGGATGACTAAGGAGCGATTTCTCGATTTGGTGGGGGCCACTAATCTGATTCCTGGTCCTAATTCCACGGAAATGGCCATTCATATCGGTTATATTTTTGGTGGTTTAGCGGGTTTAATAATCACCGGGGTTTGTTTTATTACTCCTGCGGTGTTAATTACGGGTTTTCTAGCTTGGATCTATACTACCTACGGGACTTTACCGGATGTGGCTCCGATTTTTGCGGGGATTAAACCGGTGGTAATTGCGGTGATTTTTCAGGCACTCTGGCGCTTAGGCAAAAAGGCACTGAAAACCCGTCAATTACTCTTCATCGGATTGGGAGTTATCGGATTATTAATCTTAGGTTTAAATGAAGTTATCGCTTTACTGTTAGGCGGAATTATCGGGATGTTTATCCTAAAAAAATTCGCTACTTTCCCCCTGATTGTGGCAGGAATAGGCGGTGCGACGGCGGTTGCTACTCCTAGCAACATCCCACCGACATTAACAGGATTAGGGCTATTTTTCCTCAAGGTGGGTAGTGTTTTATTTGGTAGTGGTTATGTGTTAGTTGCCTTTTTGGAAGGGGATTTAGTGCAGGGGAGAGGATGGTTAACCCAGCAACAATTATTAGATGCTATTGCTGTGGGTCAATTTACCCCCGGTCCGGTATTATCCACAGCCACTTTTATCGGTTATCAAATATTAGGAGTATCGGGGGCAATTGTGGCGACTCTAGCGATTTTCTTTCCTTCTTTTATCTTTGTTTTATTACTTAATCCTCTTATTCCTAAGCTGAGAGAATCGGTTTGGGCGGGTGCTTTTTTAGATGCAATTAATGCTAGTGCCGTGGCTTTAATGGTAGCGGTAATTTTTAATTTAGCTCTAGCTACTTGGTTACAACCCTACGGGAATTTACCTTTTAATTTATTGGCTATCATTCTATCTCTTATTTCTGCTATTCTTTTACTACGTTTTCAGGTTAATTCTACTTGGTTAATTCTTGCTGGTGCGCTTATTGGTTTGCTCTTAAAACAATTAGGTTAGGGGGAAATAAGTAAATGGTTCTAATTAAATAGATTTTGCCTTTAATCCCCTCTTGATCCCTAGGGTTGATTCAAGGTAGGGTTGATTCAAGGTAGGGTTGATTTAAGGTAGGGTTGATTTAAGGTAGGGTTGATTCATGAATCAACCCTACCCTTGATACCCGCTTAATAAGGGGGGTGCTGATTCGTTAAACTGAGCTTTTCTACCCAGTTATAAATCTGATCGCGATTTAGTCTATAGCTTAGAGGATGGGCGATTAATCGAGCGCTACTAGCAAATAATTCGTCAATTTCTACTAAACCATTTTCGCGTAAAGTTCGACCGGTGGACACTAGGTCAACTATCGCTTCTGACATCCCCGTAATCGGGCCTAATTCTACGGAACCATAGAGAGGTATAATCTCGACGGGAATATCTAAACGACGAAAATAATCCTTAGCACAATTGACAAATTTTGAGGCAACTTTACCGTGATGGGGAATGTCTAGAGGACTTTGATAGGGACTATCAGCAGGGACAGCTACTGACATCCGACAATAACCAAATTTTAGGTCAATTAAATTAGCCACATCGGGAGATTTTTCCAATAAAATATCATAACCAGCGATGCCTAATTGTGCCTGACCGTATTCTACATAAACTGGTACATCTGTTGCTCTGACTAATAACGCTTTCGCTTGGTTAGTAGGGTCGGTAATCTGTAATTGGCGATTTTTTGAGTCAAGAAAGGCACTAAAATCTAAGCCAATTTTCTGAAATATTTGGATACTTTCGTTTAGTAAAGCACCCTTCGGTAAGGCAATTGTTAGCATAGAGGGAATTATGAATTGGGAAGTGGGGGAGTGGGGTGTGGGGTGTGGGGTGTAGGGTGTGGGGTGTGGGGTGTAGGGTGTAGGGTGTAGGGTGTGGGGTGTGGGGAGAATAAATAAAAAATAATCTCCTGACTCCTGAATCCTGAATCCTGAATCCTGAATCCTGTCTCCTAACAGCTAAAATCATAACTGATAACTGATAACCGAGATGGCAGTAAGTTCTCTAATGACCACATCAGCTAATTGTAAATCTTGATGGTTTTCCGGTTGCCAACTAATTGCGATCGCTGCTGCTGATTTTGCCTGTTTAGCCATTTCCCAATCGGCCTTAGTGTCCCCTACCATCAGGGTTTTGTCCACTGCGGTCCCCAAAGCTTGACAGGTTTCTTGCAATAATAGGGGATCGGGTTTACTTAAACCTCGATCGCATCCCCGAACAATTTTAATATAATTTAATAGGTGATTTTCCTTGACAAATTGCTCAACTCGTGCTGTGGTATCGGAGGAAAGAATCGCCAATTGTAAACCGGCCGCGTGCAGATAACGAATTACTTCTAAACATTGGGGATAGAGGGGATTTAAGCGGGGGGGAACCTTTTCATCGGCCGCTTGAAAGGATGCTTTTGCGATCGCCATTGCCGTTAACCAATCCCGGCCGGTGGAAGCAATACAACCGGCAGCGGCGATATGATTATCTCTGCGGCTGCCCACTGCCATTAAACCGGCAGGATTGAGACTATTTGTCCCAATACCGAAAGTTTTGGTTAATAAAGACTCTAAACCAGGGATTTGCGATTCAATGGCTTGTATCCGGGCTATAGCTCGATCGTACCAGAAAGCCCGCGAATCCTCTAGCGTACCGTCCTTATCAAAAACAATCCCTTGAATATCTCTAAATTCTCGATTACCACAGCGAATTATCGGCAAATAAACCCCCTTATTTTTATTGAATGTCAGCCATCATTTTAGCTGTCAGGATTCAGGAGACAGGATTCAGGAGACAGGATTCAGGAGACAGGATTCAGGAGACAGGAGACAGGAGACAGGAGATTATTTTTTATTTATTCTCCCCACTACCCCACTACCCCACTACCCCACTACCCTACACCCCACACCCTACACCCCACACCCTACACCCTACACCCCACTTCCCCACACCCCACACCCCACTTTCCTATACCTTTTAAACAGGATTTAGTATTACTCCTCAAAAGCGGCCTTTTGCTGACGGACTAAATCGACACCACGGGAAGTTCCCAGACGGGTGGCTCCGGCCTCAATCAGAGCGAGCGCTTGTTCTAGGGTGCGAATTCCGCCGGATGCTTTAATTCCTACCCGGCCTTTGCTAATTTCCTTGAGAAACTTGACATCGCTAACCGTTGCACCTCCAAACCAGCCGGTACTGGTTTTTAGATAACTCACTCCTGCATCCATGCAAATCTCCGCCGCTAAACGTTTCTCGGTGTCTGTTAGTTGCGAGGTTTCCAGAATCGCTTTTACCGTCTGGCCGGTTTCCTGACAAATACTAGCAATTTCTTGGAATAATTGCTCAGATTTCCCATCTTTTAGCCAACCGAGATTAATAACCACCTCTAACTCCTTAGCGCCATTATCTACAGCTTCTAAAGCCTCATAACGTTTAACTGCGGAGGTAGTGGCCCCTGCGGGAAAACCAATCACGGTAGAAACTAAAGTTTTTTTGCCGTGGAGTAACTGCACAGCTTGCTTAACGGCGGCGGGATAAACGCAGACGGTGGGAAAATGATATTGATCAGCCTGTTGACAGTAAGCCTCTAATTGTTCACTGGTGGCGGTGGGGATGAGGAGAGAATGGTCGATATATTGTGCTAAATCTAGATCAGAATCGGTGATAGCCATTATCTAAGCCTCAATATAGTCAATCGATCGCTATTTTCTCATTTTATGGAAGTCAAACAGCAAAGTCATCTCTCGTTAACCTAGAAATTCAGAGACTAGCAAAAATCCAGTAACCTAGGAAGAAACCGTCACAAGTGAAGACTAGGAGACAATAGACCTATGTTAGAAGCCTATCATCAGCACGTTGCCGACCGAGCGAAATTAGGTATCCCTCCCCTTCCCCTCAATGCTCAACAAACGGCGGAATTATGCGAAATGCTCAAAAATCCGTCCGAAGAACTCAGGGGAGAATTGCTGACCCTGCTGCGTGACCGTGTTCCCCCCGGAGTTGACGAAGCGGCCTACGTTAAAGCGGGATTTTTAACAGGAATTGCCAAAGGTGAAATAAAATCTAGCGTTATCTCCGCTCAGGGTGCGGTTAGCTTACTGGGAACCATGGTAGGTGGTTATAACGTTCATTCTCTGATTGAACTGCTGAAATCCAGAGATATTAATATCGCCGCCGCTGCCGCCAGCGCTTTAAGTAAAACCCTGCTGGTATTCGACGCATTTAACGAGGTTTTGGAATTATCCGACACCAATCCCTATGCTAAACAGGTTATCGATGCTTGGGCCAATGGTGCTTGGTTTATCGCTAAACCGAAACTTGCTAAAGAAATTACCGTCACCGTCTTCAAAGTCCAGGGGGAAACCAATACAGATGACCTATCTCCCGCTCCCCATGCCACCACCCGGCCTGATATTCCCCTCCATGCTTTGGTAATGTTAGAAACCCGTCAACCGGGGTCTTTAGAAACCATTGCCGAATTGAAAAAATTAGGCCATCCGGTCGCCTATGTGGGGGATGTGGTCGGGACTGGTTCCAGCCGAAAATCGGCTATTAACTCGGTTCTCTGGCATATTGGCGATGATATTCCCTTTGTGCCTAATAAACGTGCTGGTGGCTATATTTTAGGCAGTAAAATCGCCCCTATCTTCTTTAACACTGCTGAAGATTCCGGCGCTTTACCGCTTGAATGCGATGTTAGCCAAATGAACACGGGGGATGTGATTAAAATCTATCCCTACGAAGGCAAAATCACCAACGAAGCGGGCGCAACTATTAGCACTTTTAGCCTCAAACCTGAGACAATTCTGGATGAAGTGCGGGCCGGCGGTCGTATTCCCCTCTTAATCGGTCGCAGTCTCACCGATAAAACCCGTCACGCCTTGGGACTTGAGGCTAGTACCCTATTTACCCGTCCAACTATGCCTAGTGACACGGGTAAAGGTTACACCCTAGCGCAAAAAATGGTCGGCAAAGCTTGCGGTTTACCCGGGGTGCGGCCGGGTACTTCCTGTGACCCAATTATGACTACGGTAGGGTCTCAGGATACCACCGGCCCGATGACCAGAGACGAGTTAAAAGAGTTAGCCTGTTTAGGTTTTAGCGCCGATTTAGTCATGCAGAGTTTCTGTCACACGGCAGCCTATCCGAAACCGGTTGATATTCAAACTCATCACCAATTACCGGACTTTTTCTCTACCCGGGGTGGGGTCGCTTTACGTCCGGGAGATGGCATTATTCACTCCTGGTTAAATCGGATGTTATTGCCGGATACGGTGGGGACTGGCGGCGATTCTCATACTCGTTTTCCCCTGGGAATTTCCTTTCCTGCGGGGTCGGGTTTAGTGGCATTTGCGGCCGCTTTGGGAGTAATGCCTTTGGATATGCCGGAATCGGTTTTAGTGCGTTTTACGGGGGAATTACAACCAGGTGTAACTCTGCGCGATATTGTTAATGCTATTCCCTACGTTGCCATGCAAGAAGGCAAATTAACCGTGGAAAAACAGAACAAAAAAAATGTTTTTAACGGTCGTATTATGGAGATGGAAGGGCTGCCGGATTTGAAATTAGAACAGGCTTTTGAGTTAACCGATGCCACGGCGGAACGTTCCTGTGCCGGTTGTACGATTAAGTTAAGTACCGAGACAGTGGCGGAATATTTACGCTCTAATGTGGCCCTGTTAAAGAATATGGCGGCCCGGGGTTATAGTGATGCCAAAACTATCCTACGTCGGGTAGCAAAAATGGAACAATGGTTAGCTAATCCTGTCCTGATGGAGGCGGATAAGGATGCCGAATATGCGGATATTATCACCGTCAACTTAAGCGAGATTAAAGAACCCATTGTCGCCGCACCCAATGACCCCGATAATATCAAGTTAATGTCGGAATGCGCCGGGGATAAAATTGATGAGGTGTTCATCGGTTCTTGTATGACTAATATCGGCCATTATCGCGCCGCAGCTAAGATATTAGAAGGAGCAGGAGTTGCTAAGGCTAAACTGTGGATTTGTCCCCCCACCCGCATGGATGAAAAACAATTGCGCGATGAGGGAATGTACGGCATTTTTGCCGCTTCTGGGGCGCGTACCGAGATGCCTGGATGTTCCCTTTGTATGGGTAATCAAGCGCGGGTTGAAGACAGAGCGACGGTATTTTCTACCTCGACTCGTAACTTCAATAATCGCATGGGAAAAGATGCGCGAGTCTATCTCGGTTCCGCTGAATTAGCGGCGGTTTGTGCGCTGCTAGGACGCATTCCCACCGTCGAGGAATACCTCGCAATTGTCACCGAGAAAATTAATCCTTTTGCTGGCGATTTATACCGCTATTTGAACTTTAATGAAATCGCTGGTTTTGAGGATGAAGGCCGGGTAATTCCCCTAGAAGATTTACCTAAAATTGAGGATATCTTAGGGATTCCTTCTGGTGTTTTGAGTTAGTATGAAGTTGAGGGTGAGCCATGAAAAGCTCACCTTTTGTTCAGAAAATAAAGAGGTAAAATTTATGGGGATGCCCTGTGAAGTGAATAGTATTTTAAAGTTAAAACCATCTCAAGGTTATCCAGAAAGTTTGGAATTATCTAAACAGTATCAAGGGAGCAAAGAAGATTATAGAATTATTCCTGTTGATGTTCCCATTCCTTTGGTAAATGAACATTGGGTCGCCTACGCAGATGTTATCATTGAAAAATTAGTTTGGGAAAATCGTCAAACAACAGTTTTATTTAGAATTGATAGGATTTATCCAGTCCCTTTTATTGTCAAAGAAACTTGAAATTAGATGAAGGATCAACAACGAATAATTATTGCAAGAATTATTAAGTAGGTAGGCACAATTATTTGTAGGATGGGTTAGCGGTAGCGTAACCCATGCGGGCGTTGGGTTTCATGCTTCAACCCAACCTACGTTCATTTTATATTTAATTCCACCCACCTACTTAAGTATGAATTTGATTATTTTCTCAGAAAATTCAAGCCTTGGGAAAAACTCATATTTTTGTTATACTTAATAGTAGCAATTGTGACAGGTTTAGGGGATGCAAGTTCATTTTTTACAGGAGAGAATAGTCCTATACCTAGGGAATGGAAATTATTAAAAAGTCCTCAAATAGTTACGATTATATCTATTATTATCTTAGGAATTCCTGTTCTACTCTCTCAAACACAGACTGGACAAGATACTGTTGAACTTTTAGAAACAATTCGCTTAAATATTGTGCCAGCAATCAGTAGTTCTTTAGAAGAATTATCTGTTGATATAAAACAAAAATTTAATCTACAGGGCAATATCAGAGTATCCTTGTGGATACCAGTGAGACAAAAGTTATTTACTTGGAATCTCCAAATGGTATGTAAAACTAGCAATGTATCTGATAGGGAACTAGAGGCACTTTTTGAATTAGATGAAGGGGTAATTGGTTACACATACCTGAAGACTATAAGAAAGTATGCTTTGGAGTTTGTTGATATTTCCAATTCTCAGCAATTACCGTCTTCTTATGTCCCTCTCCAAAGAGACAATGAACTCTTAATTAATCCTCATATAAAAATTGTGTTAGCTGTAGCTGCACTGCAAAAAAGTTCTATTCTGGGACTATTAGCTGTTGATAACGATGATAGTGCGGATTTAAGCTCAATGAATGATAGAAATCTGCATAGTAGTATTTTAGACTGGATGACACAATACAATAACGTTGTTAAATTACTCTGGAGAATGAAGAATAATGTCTAGGGTATTGACTAGGTTAAGCAATTGACTCATGATAACAGTAGGGTTAAGACCTAAACCACAGAGGAAACTATTATGTCTGAGTCACTAAAACAACAGAGACAAGCACCTAGTTTAAAGTTAATTGAAATATTAGAAGATGGTAGTGCCAAAACTTTTATCTACGAAGATCCCGAAAAAAAGAGCAAATCCAGCTTTATTGCTCGAATAAAGGCTAAAATACAACAAAAACTCAGACCATCAGCTAATTAGTTCTTATGTATTTGCCAGATCATTTGTACACAAGGGGGTTATCTACCCCCGGATTTGTTTTTATAGTCATGACCGATTAGTTTGATACATTCTAGATACATGAAGCTCTTATCCTGTCTAGTATTAATATTCTCAATCTTAATTGAAATCGCTGGTTTTGAGGATGAAGGCCGGGTAATTCCCCTAGAAGATTTACCTAAAATTGAGGATATATTAGGGATTCCTTCCGGTGTTTTGAGTTAGTATGAAGTTTAGGGTGAGCTATGAAAAGCTCACCTTATTGACGATTTTTGCGACCAAGGAGATTAAAATCATGAAATTAGACCAATTTGAATATATTTCTAATCGAGGCGAACCTAATGAATGGCGAATTGATGGATGTCAGTTAGGCAATATTAATTTAATCGTTGGTAAAAATGCCAGCGGAAAATCAAGAATTGTCAAAAGTATATATAAGCTATCAGAACTATTATCTGGAAGTGAAAAATTTGATCCATCTTTTAGAAAGGATACATGGCATTTATTTTTTGATTGCACCACAAATTGTAAAACAGAATATTTTCTAGAATCAGAAAATGGAGAAGTTCTCCAAGAAAAGCTAATTATTGGTAGCAAGCAACTTTTAGAAAGAAATGAGTCGGCAGAAGGTAGAATTTTTGCCCAAGAACTTAATCAGTATATGCGCTTTCAAACACCTAAAACAGAATTAGCAGTAGTTAAGCGTCGAGATACTATCCAACACCCTTTCTTGGAAGATATTTATAAATGGTCTAGCTCTCTAAGATTCTATGAATTTGGAACACAACTGGGAAAATATACCCTAGCTAAATTGCCGCCAACAACAGTATTAAAAGCTAAAACAGATACTAAAGATTCTGATTATGTTGTTGGAATATTTGTGCTGGGAAAACGAGAACATAGTGAATTCACTCAAAGAATTATTGACGATATGAATAGAATCGGTTATCAAATTGCAAAGATAGAAACTAAAGTACCGAGTTTTTTCAAGTCTAATATTTCGCCTCCTGAAAATTTAGACGAGGATTCAGACAATTTACCCAAGTTTTTGTATGTGCAAGAAGATGGGTTAAAGTCTGTCACGGAACAATCGGAAATATCTCAAGTAATGTTCAGAGCTTTATCATTATTTATTCAGATTAATTACGCTATTTTGTCAGATCAGCCTAGTTGTATTATTATTGATGATATTGGGGAGGGTTTGGATTTTCAACGATCTTCAGCTATAATTAAACTTTTAATTGAGAAGGCGAAAACAGGCTTAGTGCAACTTATCATGACCACTAATGATGAGAATATCATGAACGGTGTTCCTCTTGAATATTGGTCTGTTATCGAACGACAACCGGGAGTCGCTAAATTACATAATTACTCTAATTCTCCCGAACAATTTGAACAGTTTAAACATATTGGACTGAATAACTTTGATTTTTTTGCTAGTGAATACTACTTGCAGGAACCTAATTCAGAGGAGGTGATAGATTGATGTTACAGAAAAAACTAGCGATTTTTGTGGAAGGACAGACCGAAAGAATATTGATAACCAGGTTACTTCAAGAAATTGCAGGATACAAAAAAGTTTCTGTGGAAGTTTATCAAGTGCGCGGGGATAAAGCTAATCGCAAAATTGAACCGCTAAAATCAAATTCTATCGAAGTTGCTCCTTTCTTTATTCTTTTGTACGATTGCGGATGTGATTTTCATGTACTTTCCGATATAAAAAAACAACATGATAGTTTAACTAGGGTTTGCTGAATAATGGTAAAACCCTTTTAAAATAAAGCTTTTGACCTGTTAAAGTCCGATGTTCATGCTGCGAAAATAGGATTGGGACGTTCAAAAACCTTGCATTATCCTTCTTGTAGTACATCGCTTGGTACAAAAAACAAGG
>NZ_JAPZQM010000088.1:0-41721 GCF_027530565.1 Microcystis sp. LE19-10.1B
CTCGATGGGAAGAAGCATATCCTTAGTTAAAGCAGATTTTCTTCCTCAGTGCAACCTAAGTCGATGCTTTCTCACGAGTGCGGGTTCATTTTCTAGGTTGACTTCGGCTTCCTTACCAGCATTTATTGAGATGTTGCCAATTGTCTGCTCTGCTTGCCATAGATCGTATTGCATTTGCTGATTGAGCCAACTTTCAGGAGATGTATCGAAAGCTTTCCCTAAGCGAATTGCCATTTCGGGGCTAATACCTGCCCTACCATTTAAGATGGCAGATAGGGTTTTTCGACTTACACCCAATGCTTCAGCAGCCTCAGTCACAGTCAGATTCAAAGGTTCGAGACAAAGTTCTTTAAGAACTTCACCAGGATGTGGTGGATTATGCATTTTCATCAGTGGTAGTCCTCAAGATCGACATCACAAGCATCAACACCGTCAAAGGTGAAAGTGATCCGCCAGTTTCCAGATACTCTCACCGTCCAGGTTCCTTTACGTTGCCCTGCCAGTTCATGAAGTACCAATCCGGGTAAGCAATTATTGTAGGTTGGGTTGACGCAAGGAAACCCAACAAAGAGTAACCTTTGGGGTGGTTGGGTTTCGCTTTTTCAAGCGAATTAAGCTATTTTCGCCTCAGTATTGTTTCGCTCAACCCAACCTACGAGGCTATTTTTAATATATCTCGTGGGTAGTGCGTTACGACGGATTGCTAGTCCTAAGTAAGAGCAGAGATTGTCGCCGTCTAACGCACCCTACTGGACTATTAATTACACGGAAACTTTCCGTATATCACGCCCAAAAGCGTGTTATCCAGATTAGCCTACTGCTAGTGGAGCAGTAGGAGCCACATTAGGGAACGCACCCTACAGCGATGGCCATCATACTGACAGTGGGAGCAGTCTAACGGTTGATCTGAGCGGCGGCAGATAGCCTCGGCATCACCCCCAATATCTCCCGTCCGTCCGCTCCAGCGCGTTGTTAGCCCGCTTTCGGCACCACGCGATGAGTCTAGAGGCAGACTAGATCTAGATCGCCAAAACTGATTTAAGCTGCCGATACAGATCTGAAACTGTATCGAGAAAATCAGGCTCATCTCTATCACACAGCCAACCCTTGCTGTACCACTTATGATAAGGAACGTGAACAATCTTCCAACCAGCCCGTTGAAGGATATCAATCCGTGAGAGATGACTTTCGGAGTAGGTGTAGCCACCTTCAGCAAAGTGATGTACACCATCAACTTCTATTGCACAACATTCCTCGTTTAGAGAGTTAAAGATAACAAAATCCAGTCGTTTGCTACAACTCTCAACCTGATTATAAATTTTCAATGATTCAGAGCCATGACTCTGAACAAATTCTTTGAGGTACTCTAGTACCTTAAACTCAAATTCAGATTCAACTTTTGATTCATCAAATCTCCAACTGAGCCTGTTGTCTAAAACTGTTTGTTGTTGAACGGGTTCTACCAAGCTACCTTCATTAACTGGATAACCGAAATTCTGCAAATACTCCTTTAGTAAATGAGCAGTTTTAGGTATTCCGCCATAGATAAGATAGGTATAATTTACAGCGCGACTGGTTGCTACATTAAACCGATTAGGGTTTTCATAGTGACCTTTTGCCCATCTATTGTTAGTTCCATCAAGCCCTAGAGTTATAATTATTATGTTCTTTTCATTTCCCTGAAACTCTTCAGGTGTGCCAACAAACAATTGATAATCTTTCCATTCATCATCAGAAAATTTTTCTTGAAGTCGTTCTCTAATGGCATTTCTTTGCTGAGTTAAGAACGACAAAACCCCAATTGTTGGTTTATTTCTAATCGTAAAGCCATGATGACTCAATGGTTCTTGTAGGTAGCTATTTTGACGGATCAAGCCACTGAGCTTGTTGATGAGTTCTTCAATTTCTTCAGGAACAAATTTTGTAGTCAATTCTCTTTGACCACCAACCTCAACTGCCTCAAAGCAAGACTTATTAACGTTTTTACCTACCTCTGTCATAATTAATAGGCTATCGTCGTAAAAGGTTTTGCTTGTAAATCTAGCTAGTTGAGGCATAGAACGAAAGTGTTCATTGAGAGTCACTTTTGGAATGGTAAAGTAATTATCTTGATTTATAATAAAATCAAGAATTGAAGATTTGCTTACAATTAGATCCTTTCCTTCTGCTTTTTCATAGGAAATAACCTGATTCAATCCTGCAAAGCAATGGTTCCAAATAAGTCTTTCAAACTTTCTATTCAGTGAGAATAAACCTGCTGCATTTAAGCCAAGTTGCTTATCGTCTCCTACCACACAAAAGCTTCTACCTCTATAAAAAGCAGGTATTATTTCTGCAATATTGACTTGAGAAGCCTCATCAACAATGACGAGATCAAAGATTTCATTTTGAAAAGGTAGAAATTGACCAATATCCTTAATTTCACCAGCCCAAAGCGGGAAAACACTGGTAAGTCTGTTGTAGTCAATCCTACTCATGGCTTCCAAGACTCTAGTTTGATTTGTCCACCTTAGAAGCTTCCGAAATGCATCAGTGACATTTTGATTCTGTTGTAAGTTTCTGGTAAATTGATATTCAATTAGCTGCTTAATATATTGTCTCTTTTTATCTAGCAAGACTTGCTCTTGCTGCTGAATCACTTTCCTTATTTGACTTAAACTAGGATTAATTCTACGTCGAATAGATACAGATTCGGTATAAGAACTATTCACTTTAAAGAGCAATTCTAGATATAGAGGAATTTGACCGAGTTCATTTCTTGAAAATCTAGTCTTGTCAGCTTTTAGTCCATCAACACACTGCTTGTAGAAGCGTCTTATATAAATAAAATCTTTACGCTTAAGATTCCCTGATGAGAGTTTTTTTTGAAGTTTATCAATATTTTTTATGAACCAATCTTTACCTGATTCATGAATTTCTTCCTCTCTTAAATCAAGTTGCTTTGTGTAGTTTCGGTCAAAGATATCAGCAAAATGATTTCTTTCTTTTAGATATAGATCGTTCGCCCGATAGAATTCATTTTCTGTATCTAAAGCTCTTTTCAATTGATCTCTGTGCTTTGCAAGCCCTTGATCTAGATCTATAATTTCTTGATGCAAGGAATCAAGTTCTTGTTTCTGCTTAGAAATATGACTAAGTAAATTATGTGCATTAACTCCCGAAGATTTTGCTTCAATATAAGCTTGAAGCTGCTTACGTTCTTGGCTTTCAGAGCCTACGTAAATGACGGTGTTTTTACCCAAAAAATCTTCTAATTTTCTACGAACGACATCAATAGCAGCCTTTTTTTGAGAAACAAATAATACTTTTTTGTTTAGCAGTAAGGCTGAAATCATTATTGCTACGATAGTGTAAGACTTCCCCGTACCAGGAGGTCCCTGGATATAGGAAATTTCACGCCGCCAAGCATTGTATAGAGCATCCTTTTGGCGATCAGAAAGAGGTAGTGGCAAATAGGCAACTGCCTTATCAATTGATAAACATTCGGTTAAATCGCTATTAAATTCAACAGATTCATTCTGCAAAATTCCTTTAAATAGCTTTTTCAGAACTTGATTTTGAAATGGCATTTAGCTAACCTCTGAAATCAGTTTTCGTAGTGCTGTATAAGTTGATAGTTGCCCAGGTGAGCTAGCAACATAAAAAAATCGATGATTGTAGAAGGTCAACTCTACAGTACCTAGCTTCTCTAGCTTCTGAAGAGTGAAGTCTTCCGTTGAAGGGTGTATTTGATTGAACTCAGGGATTTTTTCATGGATTCGTCGAAAAGTTTGGTCTGCTAATGAATTAGTCGTCAATTTTACACTCTCATGCCTGAGAATATCCTCTAAACTATTTTCTATATCTTCTAGAACTTCAAGCTTGTTGGCATCAACACCTGCACTCTGAAATCCCATTCCCTCATCTTCTTCTTCATCAAGATCTTGCTCTAAAACCAGAGTAATTAAGTCATAATTTAGACTCACCGAATCCAATTCAATGCTATAAGTCAATGACCTGCCGTTTTCATCTAGATCAGTTTTGACGAGGAAATAAATTAATGGTGCGGCAACATACTTCTTGACTTGCTTCTTCTTGAATGAACCAGCGATCAAGCCATTTCCCAGGAAAAGTTGGCGATCACTTTCCTTTTCAAGATAATTTCTGACATCACGCAAATACTGAGAATCTACATCTGCATCTTCAAAGGGTCGATAGTAGTGAGGGCTTTTCTTAGTTTTTCCATAAAGAGTGTTTTCCATCCCAGTACGCAGGCTAATTTTGCGACTCATTTCTTGAAGATAAGATAAGTACGCATGAACTACCTCGGATGATTCTTCTGAGTGTTTGGAATCCATATTTTTAAAATCTAACTGATTCTTCCAAGCTGTTTTTCAGCGCTTCAAGCTTATCTGCAACCGTTTGAAGTTTCCCTACTTGCAGATCCCCACCTCCACGTAGGAGTTCATATAAACTAGAAATATTTTTCTTTAGTATCTCAAGCGTATCAATAATTGCCTGGAGTCTCCCAATTTGTAGGTCTCCACTCCCACGTAAAAGTTCATATACTTTGTCGATAGATTTGCTTTGAGCATCAATTAGTTCAACTAACTTTTGCTCTATAGCTTGATTTCTTTGTATTAGACGTTCAAGCTGTTTGTAGATATCTGAATCAGATTCAGTCCGTTTCTTAGCGTTAGTGTTTAGACTTTTCTGTATTTGCAAAAGAATAAATGCAAGAATTGCAGTTGAGATTGCTGATACGGCTGAGAAAATTACCAAGGCTAGTTCCATCTTTGAGACTCTTTGGGTAAAACGATCCTTAGCACAGGATAACAAAAACTGTTGTGAGAGGCACTTGCCGATGACTTTACCGTAGCTTGATGCTTAACGCCGACAGGTAGCCCCTAAACTACTGCCTCACAGATAACCTTGCGGGCTAACTATTGATTATACGGAAATTTTCTGTATAACACTCCTGAAAGTAATGATATGGGTCAACTTTCGGCATATCACCCCATTTAGGCGCGATCTCCAGAACTTTTCCGTATATCACGCCCAAAAGCGTGTTAGCCAGATTAGCCTACTGCTAGTGGAGCAGTAGGAGCCACATTGGGGAACGCACCCTACGGCGATGGCCATCACAATAATTATATACTAGACGGATTTTTTCCATACAACACCCCAAATACAGATTTTCTGGCTCTTCGTTACTTGTTATGGTTCGATAGGGTGGCATAAATCGACTAAATCCTTATCTGGCAAGAGATTTAATTGATTAGTTCGCTCTAGATCGCAAACAATTGACAAAAATCGCGGTAATGTCTGTCTCTATAAGGGTTTCATTCCTTATAACCCCCATCCATTGCATAACACAAACCGAAGAGCCCGATATTGCTGATTCCATCGTTTATATTGTCCTTGAGAGCTTCGCAGGGACTTAATTACAGCAACAGCTTCTTGTAACTCCCGATTATCTGGATAATTTCTGGCTAGTTTATAGAGAGAATCTACTCGATCGTCGATATCCATGTTTATCTACCTCTTTGCCTAGATAATCTTATGATACCCAAGCTTACCGATAAAATTAACCCGAAGAACCAGCCTTTTGGAAAATCATTAAATGTTGTTGGGGCAAAGTCTCGATGATTTCTTCTGGCAGTAAACCAACAGCGGCCATTTCTTTTTCTACCTGTCTGCGGGTCATTTTATGAAGGGCTTTGATGGGAATCAGGGGATTTTCACGACGGTATTCTACTAATACCACCCTACCATCGGGTTTTAAGGATTTGACCAGATTCTCCATCATCTCGCGGGGAGAGGAAAACTCGTGATAAGCATCGACCATTAAAGCTAAATCGAGCGCATTTATAGGCAATTTGGGATCGGTTTCTGTGGCGAGAATTGTGGTTATATTCTTCACTTGATTTTCCTCGGCTAAAAAATCAATTGCCCCTAACATTTCCGGTTGCACATCGACAGCGAAAACTTGTTCTACTAAATTCGCCATAGGAAAACTCAAATAACCTGTCCCCGCGCCGATATCTGCCACTAGGTCTGTGGGTTTTAAATGTAGTGCGGTGATCAGATCATCGGGTTTTTCCGTGAAACGGCGACTAGGACGTTCTAACCATAACATTTCTTGGTGTCCCATGACTTTAGCGATTTCCCGTCCTAGATAAAATTTACCGATACCATCGCGACTATGAAGCGATCGAATCTGATAATATTCCTCTTGCGCTAAAACTGAAGCATCGTAGGTAAAATTTAATAATCCGAAACCGCAAAAAACCACTATTAGAAACGAGACAATTAAGAAAAATTTTTGCTTAAACAGCATCGGGATTAAAAACGGTGGGCTAGAAAAAATAAATTCCCCGTCCGGGACAGGGAAAAAATCCGTCTTGATCAACAAAACAATTAATCCAAAAATCCCATTAAAGTTTCGGGATCATCGATTTCATTGGAAGCAACGGGACGATTACCCATGACTGTATAAGTTTCGCTAATGTGCAGATGACTGAGAGCGATCGGACGATTGCCAGAAATCGCTAGAGTGCTACTGACTTCCATACCACTAGAGCCGACAGGACGCAATCCACCGACGGAAGAATAGGTACTAACCACTTTCAGATGGCTAACTTCCACGGGACGGCCCCCTGGTAACATTTCATCTTCCGTGAAGTGAAGATGGCTAGTACCAACAGGACGATTTTCGGGTAAGCGATGTTCAGGTTGATAGAATTTTAAGGCTTTGGAAGCCGATTCAGCGTTGTTTTTCACCGAAAGGGCGACCACTTCTTTATCTTTGGCGGTTTTAGCCGTAGTAGCTTTACCGCGTGGGCTGCTGGTCTTTTCTTCTGTGGTTGCTGGGGTTTGAGTCCCGTTCGTTTCTAGATTTTCCACCGTCATAACCTGATACTCCTTTCCGTTAATAGCTTCGGGGAAACGATAAGATTTAAGTTTAGGGTATTCTCGAAGACTTTTAATCTTTTTTTAAAATCCTCTCTAATATTAAGATACATCTTTCTTTCCCAAAACCCTATAAGTGTTGGTAATTTGATTGATAATTTATTTTGCCTGTTCTCTACACCTAGCCGCTAATGACCGCTTTTCAACTACAAGCACCCTTTCAACCCACTGGGGATCAACCGGCAGCGATCAATAAATTGGTAGATTCCCTGCAAAACCAGCATCGTTTCCAAACCCTCCTAGGGGCAACCGGCACCGGCAAAACCTTCACCATTGCCGCTGTGATCGAGAAAATTGGCAGGCCTACCCTCGTCCTTGCCCATAATAAGACCCTGGCGGCCCAATTATGCAACGAATTGCGGCAATTTTTCCCCAATAACGCCGTGGAATACTTTATCAGCTATTACGACTACTATCAACCGGAGGCTTATATTCCTGTCAGCGATACCTACATCGAAAAGAGTTCTTCAATTAATGATGAGATCGATATGCTGCGCCATTCGGCCACGCGATCGCTGTTTGAACGCAGGGATGTGATCGTCGTCGCTTCCATTAGTTGTATTTATGGTTTAGGAATGCCTGCGGAATACCTAAAAGCGGCGATTTCCTTAACAGTTGGTCAAGAGTTCGACCAAAGGCAATTATTACGGGCCTTGGTGTCAGTGCAGTACAATCGCAATGATTTGGAGTTAACTCGCGGTCGTTTTCGTCTGAAGGGCGATATTTTGGAAATTGTTCCCGCTTACGAGGATCGGGTTATTAAAATTGATTTTTTTGGCGATGAGATTGAAAGTATTCGTTATCTCGATCCCCTGACGGGGGAAGTTTTGCAAAAATTAGAGCGAATTAGTATTTATCCGGCCCGTCACTTTGTTACCCCGGAGGAGCGTTTAGAGGTGGCTTGTCGGGATATTAAAACCGAGTTAGATAACCGTTTATTGGAGTTAGAAAAAGCGGGCAAATTACTGGAAGCGCAACGTTTAGACCAACGGACTCGTTATGATTTAGAAATGTTGCAGGAAGTGGGTTATTGTAATGGCGTAGAAAATTATTCGCGGCATTTAGCGGGTAGATTAGCGGGGGAACCGCCGGAATGTTTGGTGGATTATTTTCCCCAAGATTGGTTATTAGTTGTGGATGAATCTCATGTTAGTGTGCCGCAAATTCGCGGGATGTATAATGGCGATCAATCACGAAAAAAAGTTTTGATCGATCACGGGTTTCGTTTACCCAGTGCTGCGGATAATCGTCCTTTGAAGTCGGAAGAATTTTGGCAGAAAGTTAATCAATGTATTTTGGTTTCGGCCACTCCGGGAGATTGGGAATTAGAACAGTCAGAAAATCGCATTGTTGAACAAATTATCCGACCGACGGGAGTTTTAGACCCTGAGATTTTTGTGCGACCAACCGAGGGACAAGTAGATGATTTATTAGGGGAAATTAAGGAGCGAGTGCAGTTAAATGAACGGGTTTTGATTACCACTTTAACTAAACGCATGGCGGAAGATTTAACCGAATACTTGCAAGAAAGGGGAATTAAAGTTAGATATCTACATTCAGAAATTCAATCAATTCAACGGATTGAAATTATCCAAGACCTGCGAGAAGGGGTCTTTGACGTGCTGATCGGGGTGAATTTGCTTCGCGAGGGGTTAGACCTGCCGGAAGTGTCTTTAGTGGCGATTTTAGACGCAGATAAGGAAGGATTTTTAAGGGCTACCCGCTCTTTAATTCAAACTATCGGCCGGGCCGCTCGTCATATTCGCGGTCAGGCAATTCTTTACGGAGATAATCTCACCGATAGTATGATTAATGCGATCGAAGAAACCAAGAGACGACGCGCTATTCAACAGGAGTATAATCAGCAACATGGGATTATTCCGCAACCGATTGTTAAAAGGTCAAGTAATTCAATTTTGGCTTTTCTGGATATTTCCCGTCGCCTAAATTCCCAACAATTAGAGCAGGTTTGTGAGAATATAGAAGAGCTTTCTTTGGAACAAATTCCCGAGTTAATTCAACAACTAGAAGCGCAAATGAAAGAAGCGGCGAAAAACCTAGAATTCGAGTCAGCAGCTAAATATCGTGATCAGATTAAGCAATTACGAGATAAGTTATTAAATCATGTTAGATAAACCTATGACTAGATTTATTCATGACCAGTTTGCCAAAGATTATCTCGAAGAATTATTATCTTCTCTGGGAGAGGTAAAATCGGCACGGGTTGTACGAGGAGAAGTACGAGAAATCGATGTCTGGTTTTCACCCCAGATTCTCGATAATAATCCTAGAGAACTGCTGGGATTACTGGGAAAAATGGCGATTAATCCCTGTTTATTTGAACCCTTTCGTAATCCTGTCACCGCTACAGAAATTAGAACTTGTCTGTTAAAACTATTGGAAGTGGAAGGGGAAATTAATCGTCAAGCAAATCGTCAGAAAACGAATCTTAACGATGGGGAAATCCCCCGTCTCTGGATTTTGACTCCCAGTGCTTCCTCGCAACTGTTAGGAGGATTCGGAGCTAAATTAGATGAGGAGAATTGGGGGGAAGGTATCTATTTTTTGGCTCCCTCTTTACGCACGGCAATCACCGTTATCCATCAATTACCCCCAACAGAAGCAACTCTCTGGTTAAGAATTTTAGGCCGGGGAAAAGTACAAGCAAGGGCGATCGATGAGTTAGAATCGTTACCAGAGGACCATCCTTTTCGGGTAAATGCTCTAGAATTATTATTAAACTTGAGAACTTCTTTAACTAACGATCAAGAGCTTGAACAGGAGGACAGAGAGTTAATTATGAGATTATCACCTTTATACACTTCCCGTCTTCAGGAAGAACTGGATGCTGGCCGTCAACAAGGTCTTCAACAGGGTCTTCAACAGGGTCTTCAGCAAGGAGAACGTCTGGTGGTAGAAAATTTATTGAAAGCTCGTTTTGGTAGTTTAGACCCAGATTTGTCCCTAATCATCGAGCGCATTTTATTATTACCAGTGGAGGAGTTTACACCTTTAATAATTAATTTATCTCGCACAGAATTAATTGCCCACTTTTCTAATTAAAAGCATAACTCAATCCTTTGATGATACTGGATTTTAAAATTGGCTGATTAACCAGAGCAGTCAATTTTCTGGGCAAATTCGGGGATATTGAGGATCGTTCTGGAACCAGCATCAGCTTTTTTTGCTAATTTGTGGCCAATTAGCGGCAATTTAGCTCTGATCACCTGAGAATAGCTTTTCTAAAGCTTCCTTCAAGGTTGGTTCCATGACAATTTTATTTTGATAAGCAACTGTTACTCTAGCGATTGTCGGGACACTATTTTGGTCTGCCACTAGATACAAAGGTTCTACATAAAGCAGCGATTGTTCAATGGGAATAATTAATAGATGTCCTTGCAAAACTTTAGAACCGTCCCGATTCCAAAGGGAAATCTGTTGAGAAATATCTGGATCTTGGTTAATTAAAGCCTCAATTTGATTCGGCCCGTACACTAACCTTTGTTTAGGAAATTGATAGAGTAATAACTTACCATACTCTCTATCATCTGAACGTGCTGCCAACCAAGCGATTAAATTTTGCCGACTAGAGGGAGTATAGGGATGGAGGAGAATAAATTCTTCTTTGTCGGAATCGGGCAGTTTCATGATTAAATAATAGGGTGATACAGCCTGGGGTTCCGTACCGTAAATTTCTAGGGGAATTTCCCATTGATCCTCCCGATTATAAAATACTTGCGGATCGGTCATGTGATAGGTTAATAATCTTTCCGCTTGGGTACTAAATAAATCTTCGGGATAACGGATATGACTGCGGATAGTTTTCGGCATTTCTGCTAAAGATTTAAAGAGATGAGGAAAGATTTTACTCCACGTCTGAATAATTGGATCATTTTCATCGGCAACATAGAAATTCACCGTTCCATGATAGGCATCCACTACCACTTTGACCGAATTGCGAATATAGTTAAATTTATCTTTCCCCGGGTCAGAATAGGGATAGCGATCGCTGATAGTATAAGCATCAATAATCCAATGTAATTTACTACTACTATCGCCCACATCTGCCGCTACTAAATAGGGGTTGCGATCATAATTTAAAAAAGGGGCGATAGTTTGCACACGATTTTGGATATCACGACGCATTAATAAGCGAGTTTCGGGAGTAAAATCTTGGCTAAATAACATTTGCCAATCCCGCAGATAAAGGGCAAATAGCCAACGTCTCCACCCCGTCCCCACTAGGATTCCTCCCTTACCATCGTAGGTATTATAGACATTTCCATCCCCACTAGGAAAATCCAATTCTTCTACGGTGGTGGGAGTCATCACATAATTATTAGTTAATTCCCCGTAGTAAATGCGGGGTTTACCAATGGGAATACTATAATCAATTAATTCGCTAGAGGTTTGTAGGGCCCCTTCGTCTTTATTTGTGCCGATATCTTTGACAAAATAGTAGGGTAAACCCCCGGCAGCCACTAAATTAACCGGGGAAAGAGTGAACCCATAACCGTGGGTATAAACGAGATGTTTATTCACCCAAGTGTTAGCAGAAGTGGGAACCGCACTATAATCTAATTCTCTAGCGGCAATAATTGTCTGTTGTTTTTCAGATATTTGACGTTCTTCGATTTTTTCAGGCAATCCTACTCGTACCCGATAGCGATCGATATCAGCATCGGGGAATTTATAATATAAGCGAATTTGCTGTAATTGTCGGTTAGTTTCTAGCAGTGGTTTGGTGTCCCAAAGACGAATATTATCGATAGTTAGATGGTTTCTCTCTAAAACTTCGGCATTTAATTCGGCCTGTGGATCGAAAACTTGGGCATCAATTCTATCTAAGGAAAAAGCCGCTCTTGTGGATTGAATACTTCTTTCGATATAGGGTCTTTCTCTCACTAATTCATTCGGTTGTACGACAGTTCTTTGCAATAGTCCACTGATAATTGTGCCACTTATCCAAACAATTAAATAGAGAAATACAGGAACTAAGTAGGGGAAAAATACCAACTTTTTCTTAGGATTTTTGTATAACTTGCGACGGTCTTTTTTACCAAATAATGCTTTTTCTCCTAACCATATAGAGGTTATTCCTGCAATAATTCCCAGAATAATTTCAATAAATTGACCAACATGAACATCGATATAACCCGCACCATAAACTACCCCTTCCGGAGAATAAAGTAGCAGGTAACGCTGAATAATATGGTGTAATACTAGCAGCCCCATTAACCCACTCCACAGGGCGTATAAATGACGCAGTTGCGGACGGGAAAACCCCATAAATTTTCCCAGAGAAAGACTATCACCCGAAAAAAGATAGGTTAAAATAACAGCAAAAAGAGTATATATTCCCACACCAGTGAGCCATAATTCTAGTAACTGCCACAGGGGTAATTGAAAGATGTAAAAACCTAAATCATTCCCGTATTGAGGATCGTTAATATTGAAAGGAACACCATAAAAATATTTTAAAAAATTCGCCCACTGCCCAGCAATAATAAAAGATAGCATGACAGTGAATACTATAGATATTATTCGCAAAAAATACTCGGTTTTAATTAATAATCCCAAGACTAAAAAAGCGATAATTAACCCTTGCCACAAATTACTGGAAATATCAGTTAATACTTGCCTAATCCAAACTATTTGCAGAGGAGAATTGAGGGAAGAACTGAGGTTAGGGAGATTAAAATCTGGTGTCCAGAGACTGAGGGCTAGTTTACTGTAATACAATAACATTGACCCGATCCAAGCTCCAATTCCCGTTGCGATAATCAAAAGGCCGAGTAAATTAATACTAGGAGATTGAGGACTAAGAGGATAACTATCTTCCCGGGGTTTTTGCCAACGAAAACGCTGGGCTAAACGTAAATTAGTAAAAATAAAGAGTAGAGAAAGAATCGCACTTCCCCAACCTAATCCTAGTTGCCAAGATAATTGTTTCAGGAAAGTGTTTAAATAACCCATCTCGGTAAACCAGAGGCTATTGGCTACCACTAATACCCCCAACTGCCCGATCACAAGGCAGCCGAGAAACAGTAAAATAGGTTTAGCGATCGAGCTTCGGTTATGTCTGATCAGCATGGATAAAGTGATAAAAGAGAGTCTTCTTTCATTCTAGCGATTTTAGTTTCTCCCTGCTGCTTTTTCTTAATTTAAAGATAAACTTAAGAAACTATAGCCGGGTTAGGGCAATAATTTAGCTTAAAGTCAGCAATTTTCCCTAATTTTAGCGAGGATTAGCAGACTGGAGTATTTCTCGAAAAATCCTGCGTCGATAGGAAGGAGATTCATTGCTCATATTCCATAAAGTTTCGTAGAAAAAGAAAGAAACGCCAAAATTTTGTTGTCTCGATTTTTCCACTTGTTGAGTAATATTAACCATCGGAATCGGACGACCTTTTAAACCAGATAAAATCCCAATAGCCACGGGGATAGATTCTCTAGCTTGCTGTAATTCTGGTTGCGATAATTCCCAGTCAAAGGCGTTCATATCAGTTCGATACACTTGTATTATTAACTCATCAATCAAGTTTTTTTGTTGCCATTTTTGCCAATCTAAAAGATAGGATTCTAGGGAGAAAGTGTAGGGATTAGGAGATAGGGAAATAATCGCTGTAGGTTGGCGCTTTTTAATCATCTGGGCTAAACTATTCATATAGTCAGTAATTTTATCGGCCCGCCATTGAATCCATGCTTTATCTTGGTAATCTTGCGGGGGTAATTGTCCCGAATGTTCCCTTTGATAGAGTTTAATCGTGGTTTCATCATAGCCAAAATCGGTGGGATAACCAAAATGATCATCAAACTGAATTCCTTCTATATCGTAGTTAGTAATAATCTCGCTGACTAAATCCGTAATAAAGTTTTGTACTTGCGGATGTAAGGGATTTAACCACACCCGTTGATGCACTTTTCCTTCCCACCAAATCACACTTTTATCCTGTCTTTGGGTTAACCAATCGGGATGTCGTTTGGCTAATTCTGAATCCGCAGGAGCCATAAAACCAAATTCAAACCAGGGAATAATTCTTAATTTTTTCCGATGACCTTGGCTAATTATTTCCTCTAAAAAGTCGCGATTTTTTAAAGATTCATGGGGATCGATCGCTCGTCCCGTAACTTTTTCTGCTACCTTAGAAGGATAGAGTGTATAACCCCAATTCCAGACCGTGGGATAAATAGTATTAAAGTTTAAATCAGCCAACCTATCAAGGGCATCTTTTAGGGTTTCCGGTTTAAATAATACCTCACTATCGATATTAGTTAACCAAACTCCACGAATTTCGGGTTTTTCTTGGGGTTGATTGGTCGATTGTGCCGGATAATTAAAGGTTATCGTCATGATACAAGCAAAGATAATTAAAAATATTACCCAGCTTATTTTTCCGTATCTTTGACTATAAATCACCAAACTATCGGCGAAATTATTAAAGGTTTTACTGATTCTATTCATAATGGGAAGTGGGGAAGTGGGGAAGTGGGGAGGTGGGGAGGTGGGGAGGTGGGGAGACCACTTCGTGCGCGTTGCGGGGGGAGGTGGGGAAATTGAACTACAACCCTAAAACCCCAAAACCCCAACCCCTAAAATCTATCTCCTGCCTGCTGCTGACTGCCTCCTGACTGATAAAATAACTAAATTATCTCTCTAAATTGCGAGGATCTAGGGCATCGCGTAAACCATCACCGAGTAAATTAAAAGCTAAAACGGTGAGAATAATTAACAAAGCAGCTGGCCAAATTAACCAGGGTTGTAGAACAATAATTGAGGCATTGGTAGCCAGAGAAAGCATATTTCCCCAACTAGGATCCGGTTGTTGAATTCCCAAACCAATTAAACTTAAAACCGATTCGGCCACAATAAACCCCGGCACGGCTAACGTAGCAGAAATAATGATATAACTGGCAGTTTGGGGCAGCACATGACGCAGAATAATATAAAGGGGTTTTGCTCCCATAGCTTTGGCGGCCTGAATAAATTCCTGTTCTTTCAGGGATAAAACTTGACCGCGAATTACTCGCGCTAATCCCGACCAACTGATAAAAGAAGTAATCAGGACGATTAATAAAAAGCGTTGGGTGCTGGTTAATCCTGCGGGTAAAACGGCCGCTAGGGCCACGAGTAAATATATGCCGGGGATAGTCATTAAA
The DNA here is from genome assembly GCF_027530565.1 of Microcystis sp. LE19-10.1B. Lineage (NCBI taxonomy): Bacteria > Bacillati > Cyanobacteriota > Cyanophyceae > Chroococcales > Microcystaceae > Microcystis > Microcystis sp. LE19-10.1B. The sequence continues at coordinate 15,112 of NZ_JAPZQM010000088.1, forward strand.
ACTTCCACAAAACGCATTAAAATCGCATCTAACCAACCGCCAAAATAGCCAGAAACGCCACCGACAAATAAACCGATAGGGAAAGAAATTAAAATCCCGACCAAACCGATAAATAAACTAATTCTGCCCCCGAAAATCAAGCGACTAAAACTATCGCGTCCCGATTCGTCAGTTCCCAATATATTGATTCTACCATCGCCGATGACTCCGAACAGATGGAGATCAAAAGGGATACCGGGGAATAAAGTTACTTCCTGCCATTTTGGCGGCAAAGGTAGGCGAATTTGACCGAAATTATAGGTTTCACCCTTAACCAAGAGACGCAGCGGCAAGGGTTTGTTAAAATCTCTCATTAGCTTCCGCTCACCAGTTTCTATATTAATAGCACTTTGAGTGGTGGGATAGACGTGGGGGCCAATCCACTCACCCTTGTTACTTCCCGACTGCGAGCGCCAAAAGATTTGGGTGGGGGGTAGGAGAGACTGACCGGGTTGGGAGGAGTAGGGAGAGTAGGGAGCGACAAAATCCGCCGCCATTACGCTTAAATAGAAGATTAACAGTAAAACTGCTCCCCAACGGGCGAGAGGATTATCTTTGAGTTTGTGCCACCAGTCCATAGGCGATGAGGTCAATAGGAGAGTTAATCTTTATTTTGCTAGTCTGATTGCTACAATTTATCATACCAACAAAAAAGCTGTCTAATGTTTATTAATCCCCTTGTTTATGAGAAATCCTCTGTCTATCGTCAAGATTTTGAGACAGCGCAACCGTTTAAGCATTTGGTCATCGATAATTTTTTAGTTGGGGAGCAAGCGCAAATTTTGCTGGAAAATTTTCCCAGTTTTAAGCCGCAAAAAGCCATTAGTGAGTTAGGAAAAGTTGGCGGGAAGGCGGTTAATGAGGATTTAATCGGTTTAGGGGGTGTTTATCAACAGTTTGCCCGCCACGTTCAAGCTCAAGAGTTTTTAGAGTTAATTTCCGAATTAACCGGTGTTGATAATTTAATTCCAGACCCTAGTTTTTATGGGGGTGGAACCCACGAAAATTTACAGGGTCAAGAATTAGACCCTCACATTGATTTTAACCTCGATGAGCGTCATTGGTATCATCGCCGCTTGAATTTATTAATCTATTTAAATCCCCAATGGCAAGCAGATTGGGGAGGTAATCTAGAGTTACATTCCAATCCACGTCAACCGGAAGAAAATAAGATTAAATCTTTTGTACCTATCTTTAATCGTTGTCTTATTTTTGAAACCAATGAATATTCATGGCATGGATTTTCTCAGATTAATTTACCAGAAAATAAACGGCATTTATCGCGTAAATCTCTGTCTATCTATCTCTATACCAAAGAACGTCCAGACCAGGAATTATCACCATCTCATACAACTTTTTACATCCCGCGCCCGCTGCCAGAAAATATTCAACCCCATCAAGTTTTAAGCTCGGAAGATTACCAACAAATTAAAATTTTACTGAAAAGACGGGATGATTTAATTCGTTTTTATCAAGATAGAGAACTGAAAGAATCTCAGGATTTAGTTAGTTTAAAATCCCATATTAAGCGCTATCTATCCCTCCAATATCCTCGCCTATGGAAAATTATTAAAAGTTTACTCCGTTGGCGAAAGTGACCTGAGAAAAAATCCCTACTTTCCCATCAGAGAGAGTAGGGAATAATCAAAAAAACTAACTGGGAACTTAGCCTAATAACTGGGTAGCACGCGCAGTTAAAGCATTGGCAGTCAAACCATTATAGGCCATAATTTCCCCGGCACTGGCGGTGGTTTCTCCCCGTTTCCAAGCGAAGACATCCCGACGCGCATTACTGCGTAACATAATTGGTTCTAACATGGCGCTTGTACCACCGGTTACTCCGATTAAAGCATCACCGGCAAAGAGACTGTCAAAACCAGCATCATCGAGGAAATTATTATCAGCTGCCGAGCTAGTTTCACTCATCACATCGCTAGGACGGTAGAGACGACGGGGATTAATTACCGAGACGATTTTTACACCGATTCCCGCTGCTTCTAACTGTTGTGCAGACTCAAAGACGGGTAATAAAGTCATATCACCAATGACGGCAAAAACAACTTTTTTACTGCCTTCCGATTCGTGGAGAATTACGCCGCCTTTTTCTAAAGCTTGACGGGTTTGCTCAAAAGTGGTTCGCACCGGTAAAGGCGATTTACTAGCGGTGATTGTAATGCCTTTATTGCTAGTTCCTAACGCCCATTCATAACAGACTTGAATACTGTTAGCATCGCAGGGAAAGAGAGGAAAAATATTGCCATTTCGCATCATAGCGGCGAAATAATTTTCAATCTCTGGGCGTTGGTGTGTCCAACCATTACGCCCTTGCTCTAAGGCTCCGGCGGTGAATAAAGTAATAGTAGAAGGGGTGGGACGACGTAACTCGGCCATCGCTTGGGTTACAGTCTGCCAAATCGGTAAACCATTGATAGCAAAAGACTCGTAGGAACACCATAAAGTCCGCGCTCCCAAGAGAGATAAACCGACGGCTAATCCAGCACAGGCATCCTCGCTTAAAGGCTCATAAACTTGACCGTTAGGTGCTTGGAAATAGGTATCATCGCTGGTGGGGTGAATAATCTTTAAACCGACGTTAATATTATTAATTCCCGAAGCGGCATTACCATCAGCATTAGTGACGACAAAATTGGGGTCAGCTTTACCCACAGCTACCACTAATTCCCCCATGGCAGTGGTGGCCACTTTTTTATCACCACCCACAGTATATTCGGTCATGGGTAAGGTTCCTAAATCCGGCAGCGGGAAGACTTTTTCCGTTACCACTATTTCTGCTGCCGAACCCCCTCCAGAGCGCTCGAAATTAGTACGAACAATTGCCCAAGCTTCAGGGGGTAAAGCGCGTTCTTGTAAGGCAGTAACGATATAATCTTTTTCTAAAGAATCGCCTGGATAAAGATTATGGGAAGCCGCTCCCCGTTTGTGAACTCCCGCCCCTTTAAGTTGTTTAATAATGATCACCGTTAGTTGGCCTCCTAAAGCTAATTGGGCGGCTTTATCCGTGGCCATTAACACCACTTTCATGAACTCCAGACGCTGGTTAAAAGAGAATTTGGTGCTATCTACATATTCCCCATTTTGATTAGCATCATCGAAGTCTTTGGCATTAATGAGAATCACTTCCTCGAAACCATTACCGCGCCAATAGGCTTCCATTTCGGCGTTAGTTTTCAGGGACACCATGCTATGGTGTTCTTGGGAATAGCCATTCCAAACTAAAATCGGCAGAAAATTGGTAATTTCTGGATAAGCAGTGTGAAAATGACCGAAACTACTCATAATATACGGTTCTCCTAAACCACCATCCCCGATAGTCACAGGGAAAAGGGTATTAGGGTGTAATTTGGCCGCCGCCATGGCGAAATGTTGGCCTTGGCCCAAAGGACCAGCCGGCCCGAGCAGTCCGGGGATTTGTCCGGAAAGATGCCCTAAAAGTCCGTGTTTTTCCCGAAAACGTTCTCCCAATTCCCTGACGTTGCTGATGCCCATGGCTTCGAGAGAGCGATCGAGAAAGACGTTACTATAAAAACCGGGGGCATGATGGCCCACTTCGGTGAAAATATTTTTTTGGCCTAACATCATCAAAGAGGCAATTACGTCGGCAGCGCTGGCAAAACCGCCGGGGTGTCCCGATTCTTTGGTAGCGGTGATTTGTAGGGTGAGGTAACGCAAAGCATCGGCGGCTAGGAGGGTTTGATAGATAGCATTCGGGTCATTAGCGGCAATAATAGCGGTTTTTCCCTCAGCGATAGCGGCTTTTCCTGCATATTTATCAAATTCGGGTAAGGAACCCCCAAAATATTTTATTCCTTGACAAAAATCGGGAATTGTGCTAGTAGCTGTCATAAAATTAATATACCCCTTTACATACAGGCAATCGTTAAAACTATCTTACAGTTAGCGGTAACTCTCGTTAGATGCGATATTACACGGGGTTTCCATAGGCGATCGACTATTTGTGCTACACTGATCGCCAATGTTAACGATAAAATTAATCCTATTGATCATGTTAAATAGCAACCAATTACAGGATTTAATCAGTAAATCCCTACGTTATCTATTAATTATCGGCACTATTGCCCCCCTAACTTCCTTAGAGGCTCGCCCAGTCCAAGCCACTCCTCCGAGTAGTCCTACACCCGCTAAAGAGGCGATTGCTCCTATCCCCGCAGAAAGCAAAGAGTACACCCTAGGAGAAGGAGATAAAGTCCGCGTCACCGTCTACCAAGTCGCGGATTTAAGCGGCGATTTCCTTGTTTTAGCCGATGGAACCCTGACTTTACCTCTGATTGGTAGCGTCAAAGTGGAGGGAATGACCGTCACCGAAGCCGGCCAAACCTTGGCCAAGCGTTACACCACCTATCTCAAACGTCCCGTGGTTACTGTTAGCATTCTCACTCCCCGGCCTCTGCAAATCGCCATCGCGGGGGAAGTCAATCGTCCGGGTACTTATACAATTAACCCCGAACAAAGCCAAAAAACGCCCCTATTGACCGAAATAATCCGGCAAGCGGGGGGAGTGACTACGGTGGCCGATATTGGTCAAGTTCAAATCCGACGCAACCTCAAGGGACAAGAACAGCTAATTCAAGCCAATCTCTGGCAATTAATCCAAAAAGGCGATAAAACCCAAGATGTTAGCCTTAGAGATGGTGATAGCATCGTTATTCCCACTAAAACGACCCTTAGCGTCGGGGAAGTCAATCAATTAGCTGATGCCAATTTTGGACTAGATAGCGATCGAGAAATTAATGTTACTGTGGTGGGAGAAGTTTATCGTCCGGGGTCCCATCGTATTGTCCCCAATCAAGTTAACACCGTCACCACAGAGAATAATCGGGGAATTCGACGACAACCGGCCCGACTAACCCAAGCTATCCAAGAAGCGGGAGGTATCAAACCCCTCGCTGATATCCGACAGGTGCAAGTGCTGCGTTATACCCGTGACGGTTCCCAGCAGAAAATCCCCGTAGATCTCTGGAGTTTGCTCGATAAAGGCGATATGACCGCTGATATCATCCTCCAAGAAGGGGATACGGTGATTATCCCCACCGCTACTGAAATCTCGGCCAAGGAATCGGAAACCCTAGCATCGGCCAGTTTTGCCCCCAAAACCATTAACGTGAAAGTGGTCGGGGAGGTGAAAAAACCGGGGACAATTGAAGTTCCTCCCAATACCCCTCTCAATCAGGCAATTTTAACCGCAGGAGACTTTGATAAGCGTCGCGCCAATCAGTCCACAGTGGAATTAATTCGTCTCAATCCTAACGGGACTGTCACCAAAAACTCAATTAACATCGATTTTTCCCAGGGTATCAACGAGAAAACTAACCCGATTCTCCGCAATAATGATGTGGTTGTGGTTCATCGTAGCGGTCTGGCCTCTGCCACCGACACCCTCGGCACGGTTTTAAGTCCCTTTACCGGTCTGACAGGCCTCTTCAACGGATTTTTAAATCTTTTCCGTTAAAAAAGTTCACTTTACCCCGATGTCATTAGCCCAGTAATCGAGCTAATAATAGATATAGAAACGGCAAAAAGTCGTGAGCAGTCACGGCTTTTCTGCTCAATAGACTCAGGAAAGAAAACTATGATTTTTCTCCTTACTCTAGCCCTCATCGCCCTGTCGATTAGCTATAATGTTCAAGGCGAAATAATTAGCCTCAGTACCCGCTTATTAGGTCTTTTTTGTGGCTTGTTAAGTTTGTTCTTTACACCCCTACTGGTAAAGGTTTTTATCCTTGTCACTTTAGTCCTCTTTAGCTGAGATTTTAAACCCTAAACCCGACTAAAACCCTAAGCATACATAACCCATCAAAAAAACTGTTATGCAAAAACGCTATCTCGGTCAGACTAATATAGAAATTACTCCCCTTCTTGTGGGTACTTGGCAAGCAGGAAAAAAGATGTGGGCAGGTATTGAAGATGAGGAAAGTATTAAGGCTATTCGTGCAGCTTTTGAGGCAGGAATTACCACTGTAGATACAGCCGAAATCTACGGGGAAGGTCACTCAGAATTGATTGTCGCTCAAGCTTTAGCCGATATGCGAGAACAGGTAATTTATGCCACCAAAGTCTTTGCTAATCACCTCAAATATGAGCAAGTTATCGCAGCTTGCGAGCGCTCTTTAAAAAACCTCCAAACTGATTATATAGATATTTACCAAATTCATTGGCCTAGTGGTTCATGGAACACGGAAATAGTGCCTATTTCTGAAACTATGGCCGCTCTTAATTATCTAAAGGCACAGGGAAAAATTCGCGCTATAGGGGTTTCCAATTTCTCCCGCTCTCAACTGGAAGAAGCCAGTCAATACGGCAGAATTGAGAGTATTCAACCTCCCTATTCTCTGTTTTGGCGCTCGGTAGAAAAGGAAATTATGCCCTATTGTATAGAAAATAATATTTCTATTCTCGCCTATTCTCCCCTTGCCCAAGGTTTATTAACAGGAAAATTTAGAAATGGTTATCAGTTGGCAGCGGAAGACCATAGAATTAAAAATAAACTCTTTCATGGCGAAAACTTTCAGAGGGTACAAGCGGCTTTAAATCAATTAGAACCGATTGCTGACCGCTATAATTGTTCCCTAGCTCAATTATCTCTTGCTTGGTTAATTAAGCAACCCCAAACTAATGCAATTGCTGGGGTAAGAAATGCTGCTCAAGCAGTTAATAACGCTCAGGCAATGACAATTAATTTAACCCCAGAAGACCTAAAATTAATTGATAATATTGGTAAACAGGTAACTGATTTCTTGGATGATAATCCCGTGCTGTGGGATTTCTAAAAATTATGCAGCAGTTATCCTAAGGGTGAGATAGAAGTTTTGGTGGGTGCATCTCAACATTTGCAGAAATACCGACAATCAGCAATTATCAGTGACTCTTAAATTGGTACAAAAATATGAACAATCGCGTCTAAGCATCCCACCGAAAAACTAATGCGCTCCGGGGTTTGGGGGCGGCGCCACGACCCCAACGGGGGGTTTGGGGGGTAGAACCCCCCAAAAGCTTGGATTGAGTGATAAAATCGGAAGTAACGGCCAATTTTAAAAGAGAGTTTCCCTTTAAAAATCCCAACTTAGTAGATTTACGAAAGTGAGATTCAGTTCCTGTTCTTTGATTGTAACTGGCTACTTAGTTGATGATAGGTGGTGCGTTAGTAACGCACCCTACGTTTTACTTCATCTTTATGAGAAAGGCTTGATATTTAATTCTCAGGAAAAAGCCTGTATAATGATAGCTATAGTCCGATTCTGATCGCAGGATTATCCCTATGGCTAAATCCAAAAAACACAATCTGCAATGGATCAAAGAAACCCTCGACTTAAATCCAGATCATAACTGGAAATCTAGTCCAGGTAATAGTATTTTTGTAGCTGGTCGCGGTGCAGTGCGCTTTGAAGTTCCTCAAGATTGGCATTTTGAACCCGATGATAATTCCTTTCGTTTTTTGGATAGAAAACCCCCCAATGATGATTGTCGTTTAGAGGTTTCCTATAATTTACTTCCCCCCGGAGATTGGAAAGAATTACCCCTAAAAGGAATGGTCAAAAAGTTAGCTCGTGAAGATAGCCGCAATCCTCACGAAATTGGCGAAGTTATCCAAGAAAAACGCCAAACTGCGCGCATTGTTTGGGTGCAAATTCAATTCATCGACCCCCAAGAAAATCGGCCAGCTTATTCCCGTATTGCCGTGGGTATTGGTTCTGGAGTTCAATGTTTAATTACTATGGATTATTGGGTCGATGATGCGGAAAAATTCACCCCCGTCTGGGATACGGTTATCTCCTCGCTGGTGTTAGGTTTATACATTCGCGATCCCCGCAGCGGTTTAGCTTTCCCCGACTAAAGGTAATAGCAATTTTGTAGGAAAATTTCCTTGACAAAAAACCTTAATTGTGATAAAGGAAAAATTGATCGCTCGACTCTGGTGGGGATAAGTACCTAAGCAAAATTAATTACACATATCTAACCCCCCCTTGCCTCTTGGCTCCTGCATGAGTGCCTTTCTTCACTAGGAAATTTATTTTGCACGACTACTTAGCTGCCGGTTCCCGCATTGACGGGATGTGCAGGAAAGCAAGAGGCACTGAGACTTAAGCGCAAGCTATGACCTTTAAGTACCTAAGCAAAATTAATCACATATACATGAGTTAATCTGAGAGACAGTTCATTCGATATGCGATTACCCTGTAATACTAAATCCTGTTTAAAAGGGATAGAAGAGTGGGGAGCAGGGAGCAGGGAGCGGGGATTAGTGAGAGGAAGTTCGAGGATTTGTACTAAAATTCCCAATAGGCAGTTTAAAGGCAGTACAGCTTACAGCATTTCTCAGATAGATGAGGTTTGCTCTTGCATCTGAAATACTTGATTAGCAAGGATCAGTCTGTGCTTCACCTTTACGAGAAAGGCTGTATATAAAACTTTCTAGTTTTGACCGTTAAAACTGGATTTCGATAGTAATCAACTCCCTAACGGGGGAAAGAAGACGAAGGCAATTAATCCCTACAGCAGTGTCTTTTTGCTCCTATAAAATAAAGCTTAATATCTCTATCTAAAGGGATATGATTAATTTTCCTAGCTCATATAGAATAACCAGTAAGAGATGAGCAAAATATGAAAGCATATAACTGACTGTCTAAAGTAAATTATTCTTCCTCGATACATTTCTTGAATTTAAACCTCAGTCATATATATGAATACCCTAAGTACAGGACAAAAAATAATTTCTTCTCTGGCAAAAATGGTTCCAAGCTTTATCTGGAGAGACTTTCGGGATTATGTTCCAAAAGTGCTACCGTGCAAGGCTTTCAAAGATTTTGTCCTGTACTGAGATGAATACCTTCATCTGTAATTAGCAGGGCTAACCCTTTGAAATTATCACCGATATTAGCAAGGAAATTATCTACAATCACCATGCTATTAAACCTTTGTCGACCAATTATAAACTAGGATAAAACACTGATGAAAGTCCTATTAGTTGCCTCGACGGGAGGTCATTTCCAAGCGATGCAAAAACTGCGACTTTTTTGGGAAAACCACAATTGTTGTTGGGTCACTTTTCGTACCCCCGAAACCCAAGAAATCTTGCAAGACTATCCAGTTTATTGGGCTTATGCCCCGACTAATCGCAATATTCCCAACCTATGGCGTAATTTTGTCTTAGCAGCCCAAGTTCTTCTCAAAGAACGTCCTCAATTAATTTTATCTACAGGGGCAGGAGTTGCCGTTCCCTTTATCATTTTGGGCAAGTTATTGGGATGTAAAACAGTCTTTGTTGAGTCTTTTACACGGGTTGAAGCTCTCAGTTTATCGGCACGATTAGCCCAACCATTTTTAGATGTTATCTATGTGCAGTGGGAACAGCTAAAACAACGTTATGCTAAGACCGAAATGGTAAATTAACCGATATTTATGGCAATTGTCGAGGAAAATACTATGATTCTAGTCACTGTCGGTACAGAGCAGTATCCTTTTAATCGTCTGATGGAATGGATAGATAGTTTAATCAAACTAAGTATAATTTCTCCAGAAGAAAAAGTGATTGTCCAATACGGTTCTTGTACCCATTTACCGAAAAATGTGGAAGCATACCCGATTTTGCAGCCAACAGAGTTTCAAGACTTAGCCCAAAAAGCCCGTTTAATTATTGCCCATTGTGGAGAAGGAACGATTGATTTATTGGCGACCTTGAAGGTTCCCTTTATTTTAGTTCCCCGTTCCCATATTTTCGGTGAACACGTTGACAATCATCAACTAGAATTAGCGGCAGCTCTCCGGCTGAAAGGAATTTGTATTGCCCAATCGAAGCAGGAATTAGCTTACTTTGTCAGTGAGCCTAAACTGACCAGTTTAGGGAAAGCTCCCACGGATTATTATCACGATATCTGTGATTCTTTAAGTCAACGCTTTCAGGATAGGGCTCTCTTATTCCTCTTATTGTGTGATCAGTTTAACTTACTATAGAAGCGATCAATCTTTGTGTCCTCTGTGTCTCTGTGGTTCCTTCCACTCGCTCGCCAGCAGGACTGTATCTTAGAATACATTTTACCCACCAAACTCAAGAGAGCCAGGATAGTTACGAGCCTCGTCTAGCTTCTACTTGGCGGAAAGTATCTCTCTCTAGAAAACTCCGAAAAATTTCCGAGGGATTGTTTGTAGAAATCAGCTACCTGTGGAAAAACCTTAGCCGCTATCTCCACTTTTCCTTTCTTCAGTCCTGTCCTTTAGGAATGTCTTCACTTTAAGACCTGGCACTATATAAGAGGGAAAACTGTCTATTAACTGTCTATTAATTGACGCAATTGTGATTAAAATCACGGTTAGATCGAGGTAAGTCTGTTTCAGTAGATTTATATTTTCCAGTGATTTAACACTCACTTGTCTTCAGACAACTTATAATTTATTCTTTCCAAAAGTCAACTATTTTTAGGAATCAACTATGGCTAATCGATTAAGAGTGATCATGCTCGGACCTGATCCCCACGAACAGGGCGGCATGGGGTCAGTGGCTTCTTTGATTTTAAATACACCTATACCCAATATTAAAATTCAATATTTGTCCACTTGGAAAGCTTATTCGGGCAAGGCAAAAATCGGCAATTTGTTGCATTTAATTGCCACCTTTAACCAAGCATTTCTGTCTTTTTTGCGCCTGTTATTGCAGGGAAAAGTTGACGTAGTGCATCTTCACCTCTCGGAAAGGGGCAGTGCTTTAAGAGTCAGTATTATGATGGTCTTTGCCCTGATTTTTCGTAAACCGATTATTATCCATGCCCACGGTTGTGAATTTCATGAATTCCACGATAACTTAGCTGCACCTCTGAAAAAAAGCTTGGATTGGCTGCTACAACAATGCACCTATCTGATTGCCCTATCCCAAAGCTGGCAGAATTATTATATTTATCATTGTGGCCTAAAAAGTTCTCAGGTTTTGCTCCTAAATAATCCCGTACAGCTGCCCGCCCAAATTCCCGAACGTCAAAACAGACAGCAATTAAATTTAGTTTTTTTAGGTAGAATAATTCAACGCAAGGGAGTATACGACCTCCTGCACGCTCTCGCCAGACTAAGCCAAGAATCCCTAGGCAAAATCCATTTAATTTTAGCGGGTAGCGGTGAAGTTGACCAAGCTCAAGCTCTCGCCCAAGATTTAGGCATAGAACCATATATTAGTTTCCCTGGTTGGATTAACCCCCAAGAACGCGAGCAGCTCCTTGCCCAAGCAGATATTTTTCTCTTACCTTCCTATAATGAGGGGCTACCCATGGCCCTTTTAGAAGCCATGAGTTGGGGACTAGCGGTAATTACTACACCCGTGGGCGGCAGTGGCGAAGTTGTAATTCACCAACAGACAGGTTTATTGGTTAATCCTGGCGATAGGCAAGGATTGGCAGATCAGTTGGAATTATTGGTCAATAATGAATCACTCCGCCTAAAATTAGGGAAAAATGCCCGAGAGTTCGTTACTCCTTTGGATATCAATAACTACAATAGGTCTCTTGCCAACCTATACCAATTAGCCCTTAGAGCAGCCAAATCTTTGGCTGTAGAACCAAGTTTTTAGTACCTAAATTTATGGAAAACCGACACCTAACTGAGGAAATTGATTTCCTCAAATACTGGTCAATTGTTAAGCGTCATTGGCTCCCCGCCACGGCTGTGGCAATGTTGCCATTAATGGCCTTGCTATACTTAGCTTTTTCGTCCGAAAAACAATACGAAGCTTCTGGTAAACTCAAGTTTAAACGAGAAAATGTTACCTCTGCCTTGGTCACGGAAGCGGGTGAGAAAATTGGCAAACTCGATTCGTTAAAAGTTCAAGATACACCTCTAGATACAGAAGCAGAAATTTTGCAATCGGCTCCCATAGTTACTGAAGTGATTAAAAACTTAAATCTTAAGGACAAAAAAGGAGAATTGCTGATATATGAAGACTTTTTAAAGAATTTAAAAGTTACTAACATACCGGGTACCGATATTTTGATGGTTAGTTATAGAAGTCCCAGTGGAGATCAGTCCGCAAAAGTAGTTAATGAGGTGATGAAGAACTATTTAAAAAATAATATCACCTTGAATCGGGCAGAGGTCGAGGCGGCTAAACAATTTGTTAGTCAACAATTACCGAAAGCTGAAAAAGCTTTAAGAGAAGCAGAAAGTAATTTACAAAGCTTTAAAACCAAGAATCAGATCGTTGATTTGCGAGGAGAGGCAAGCCTACTTGTACAGCAAATTGGGCAATTAGATCAACAAATTAGTCAACTGCAAGGAGAAAAGGCTAAAGTGGCAGCAAAAAGTCAAGAACTACGCCAAAATATCGGCACAAATCCCCAAAAAGCGATCGCTCAAAGTAAGGTTAATAATTCCATTGCTGTACAGAATGCTCGCCTGAAACTGCAAGAGGTGGAAAGAGAATTGGCTGTGGAACGCACCCGTTATACAGAAGCTAACCCAGTGGTGATAACATTAAGAGACAAACAAGCGGTTTTAAAGAATTTATTGAATCGGGCAGTCCAAGAAGCGATGACACAACCCGGAAGTAATTCTCGCGTGTCTCAAAGCAAGGACTTACAGGACAGTTTGACAGAATATCTAGTCAGTAATGAAGCGGAAAATAAAGGTCTAATCAAGCAATTAACTTCTCTACAAGAAACAAAAGCTGCCTATGCTCAACGGGCTAAACAAATTCCACAACTAGAGCAAAGCCAAAAAGTTTTAGAGCGTCAAGTGGAAATTGCTCAAACTTCCTACCAAGCACTCAGAAAAAATCTCCAGGAGCTAGAAATTACCGAAAAACAGCAGGTAGGCAATGCTCAAATTGTCAGTGATGCTGTGCTTTCTAAATATCCGAAATCATCGCAAAAACAGTTAGAGACTATCGGTATAGTTGTAGGGGGTATAACTTATTTATTAACGACTTTTCTGTTAGAATTGGTTTCTCCTTCACTTAAAAGTATTAAAGAGATCAAGAAAATTTTTCCCTATACCTTTTTAGGTTCTTTGCCTCGACCAAATAAAAAAATGACTAATATCATTCTTCAAGAACAGCCCAATTCCCTATTTAGTCAAGCCTATCGCCGCGTTTTGTCCCAAATCACTATTGCTAATCCCGACAAAAATCCGATAACTGTTATTGTTACCAGTAGCATTTTTGGAGAAGGAAAATCAGAAGTAGCTGCTAATTTAGCTCTGGCTAAAGCTGAACTTGGTAGTCAGGTTTTAATAATTGATGCTGATCTCCCTAATCCTCAACAACAGAGAATTTGGTCTTTAGACAATGATCAAGGCTTAAGTGATATTTTGGCAAGAAAAACTCAATTATCTTTAGCAATCAAGAATATTAGTAAAAATCTCGATCTTATCTTAGCAGGTCATCAAGTTATTAACCCATTAGCTCTATTTAATAGTGATAAAATGGAGAGTTTATTGTACGAAAGCCTCGAAACTTATGACTTTATTATTATCGATGCGCCGCCGTTGCTTTTGAATGATATTACTCTCCAAATTAGCCCCAAAACAGACGGGATTATTTTCGTAGTCAACCCAGAAAAACTAGAGACCACCACAGCCATACAAGTGCAAGAAATACTGAAGAAATATCAGTATAACCTGCTTGGTTTAGTCGTTAATGGAGTGAGAATTGATCGGGAATCAGAACCTTATTTTCGCTATGCCAAAAGCTACTTTAACTCTTGATTATCTTGATTAATTACTATATACATAAAAAGTATTTTAGTTATATTAAATCTCTAAATTTAACCCAAAAAAATGAACGCATATCCCCTAGTATCTATTATCATCCCTGCCTATAACACTGAATCCTATATTGCCAAAGCTATTCAATCTGCCCAAGAGCAAACCTTAACCAATATAGAAATCATTGTTATTGATGATTGTTCCACCGATAACACTCTTGCCATTGCCCAAAGTTTTAATGATCCCCGTATTATAATTATCCATAATTCAGAAAATCTTGGAGCAGCATCTACCAGAAACAAGGCAATTAAATTGGCAAAAGGTAGCTGGTTAGCTCTCTTGGATTCCGATGATTGGTATGAACCAAACCGCCTGGAAACTCTCTTGGAAGTTGCCCAAAAAACTCAGGCAGATCTAGTTAGCGATGATGTGTATCTCATTTATGATCAAGCACCGTCGCCCTGGACAACAGTAATTAAAATGAGTGGGCAAACCCTTGCTCACCCCCTGGTATTAGAGCCAATTTCTTTTATTACAAAACAAAAGTTTGAAAGTAAAAGCCTCTTTGTCACGATGACTAAACCAATTATCAATCGTCAATTCTTACTAGCGCATAATCTTGAATACGATCCCACTCTCAGACAAGGACAAGATTATTGGTTTTATTTAGACTGTTTGTTAAAGGAGGCTAAGTTTATTTTTTATCCCTATCCCTACTATTATCAAAGAACTAGACCAGGCTCCCTGACTCAGCAAAAAACCTCCCTAAGACTAGAATCTTACTGTCGAGCTAACCAAAAGTTTTTAGAAAAAATAGAAGTAAAAAATAGTCGAGAATTAACCAGAGCTTTAGTTAAGAATTTGCGTCATCTTCAGAGGTTTAAAAATTATTATAAAGTTGTTGAACCCCTGAAAGAGGGAAAATTTTTGGAGGCCCTACAAGCCCTCAATATCGATTTCTTGCTCCTGTTCCTGCAACGCATTCCCACACTTTTATAAAACCATCTATCCCAAAAACCCGCTTAGGAAAAAACTATTATGAGCTTAAGAGCAAAAGTGATGCGTGGGGGAGCTTATCTAGCGGGACGGCAAGGTCTAGGTATGGTCTTAAGTATTATCAGTGTCTTCTTAGTTACCCGTCTAATCGGTCCAGAAAATTATGGATTATTTGTATCGGCGTTTGGAGTTTTTTCCTATCTGCAACGGATTTTTCAGCTAGGAATTAATTTTTATCTAATTCGAGAGATTAATCCAGAAGAAGAACCGCATAATTATCATCAGGGATTTACCCTCATGCTTCTACTAGGTATTCTTGGTTTAATACTAGGAATTATTACCATTCCTTTGCTGGCACAATGGATTAAGATAGGCAATTTTTCAGCCCTTGCCATATCCCTATTTTTGAGTTTACCTTTTGTCCTCTGTTTTCAAATTCCCTTAGCTAAATTAGAAAGAGAATTAAACTATAAAAAAGTTGCCATGATTGAATTGCTCAATCAATGCCTCTACGTTTTAGTAAGCGTTTATTTCGCCTTCCAGGGAGCGGGAGCATGGGCATTAGTAGCGGCTTGGTGGGCGCAAACTCTCCAGTCAGTGGTGCTGTTTTTCTGGTGTTCCGGTTATCGTCCTCGATTATTCTGGAATCTCGTTTTAGTCAAAGATATGTTAGGCTACGGCATAACTTTGTCCGCAGCCCAGTGGATTTTCTTTTTGCGAGACCTAGTTAATCCCCTGCTGGTGGGACGTTTTGGCGGAGCAGAAGCCGTCGGTTTTGTTGCCTTAGCCATTCGTTTAGTCGAAGTTCTCAGTTTTGTTAAACACGCAACTTGGCGTATTTCCATGGCCGCCTTAGCCAAAATTCAAGATAACCCGCCCAAGCTACGCTGGGCAATTACCGAGGGTATGAGCCTACAAGTCCTCGCTCTCGGCCCGATTTTGGATGTAGTCGCATGGACTTTACCTTTGATTATCGGTTTGGCTTTTGGGGAACGCTGGCGCGTCGCCCTACAGGTATATCCCTTTATTGCCTGGGCTTATTTGACTAATTCCCTCTTTAATCTCCATTCTTCCACACTCTACGTTCTCAGAAAAAATACCTATGTGGCTTTATTTCACCTTCTCCACGTCGCCCTTTTTGCAGGAGGAGCTTGGTTACTGTTGCCAAAATTAGGTATTGTTGGCTATGGATGGGCAGAAGTTATCGCCCTTCCCGCTTATGGTCTGATTCACCTTTTTATTACTAAAATCATTGGCAGCCCCGATTATCGTTTAGCCCTCCTCTGGTGGGCGGCCTGTTCTCTTCCCTTATTTGTTCAACAATTGGGTATGTGGACGGGTTTCGGTCTAATTTTTGTGATCCTACTGCCGATAACACGCCAACAAATTCGCAGTTATTGGCATAGTTTTCAACATTCTTCCTGATTTTTCCTGAACAGCCCATGATTAACCCCAATCAGTCGCCCCTAGTCAGCATTTTAATCAATAACTATAACTATGCTGGTTTTTTACCGGCAGCGATTTCTAGTTCCCTAGAACAAACCTATCCCCATCTGGAGATAATTGTGGTAGATGACGGTTCCCAGGATCGTTCTCGTCAGGTGATAGAAGAATACGGTCAGCAAATTATCCCCATATTCAAAGTTAATGGTGGTCAAGCTTCCGCTTTTAATCAGGGTTTTGCTGCTAGTAGCGGAGAAATTATCTGTTTTTTGGATGCAGACGATTTATTTAGTCTTAATAAAGTTGAAAAGGTCGTAGAGATTTTTCAGGACTATCCCGATATTGGTTGGTGTTTTCACTCCTTGCAGATGTTTACAGATAAAACTGCTGCCCCAGACCATGCTACCCCAAAATCAGTCAATTCAGGAGTTTATGATTTAAGAAATTGCTTGTCCCAGGGAAAACTGCGAGGAAAAATGCCCTTTGAGGGTACAGCCACCTCTGGCATCTGTTTTCGCCGCTCTTTTTTAGAGCAGTTATTACCCATGCCCGAAGAAATTAGAATTACTAGCGATGATTACTTAAAATACGCCGCTTTTGCCCTAACTCCGGGCTATATTCTCCTAGAAAAACTTGCCCAACAAAGAATCCATGCTAACAACGCTTATACTTTACGAAAAAAACAAAAATCTTTACGGGGTAAAATTAATATTTTAACTGCCTTTTGGCTTAAAAGTAATTTTCCGCAAATGTCGAAATTTACTAACAATATTTTTGCTCTCGGCTATAGCTTCTATAATCGAGAAGATAATGGCGACCCGCACCTAAAACTTCTCATTCACAAGTATTTCTGTTCTCTTACCATAGGAGAAAAAATAGAAGTCCAGATCAGAAGAATTTATTATTGTTTAAAATCAAAGATTAATCCTCTTTTTCAACCATGATCAGAATCCCCCCACTACTGGAAAAGTTTATAACTATTTTTAGTCTAATTTTTTACACACGACTATTTTCTTTTGAAAGCTTATTTGTCCATTCCGAGGGGGAATTAGCCGTCAGTTCTCCTGACTATACTCCCTTAGATCCACTTCTCTCTTTAATGCAGCATGGAATCGCTTTTGTGGTTTTGGTGCTAATGGCTCTCCGTTGGCAACATACCATCGGATTTTTTGGCCGTAATCCCTTTCTTTGGTTACTAATTATTCTGGTACTAATTTCCGCTAACTGGTCGAATTTTCCTGAGATTACCCAAAGACGTTCCTTCGCTTTTTTAGAAACTTGTCTATTTGCCTTATATTTTGCCTCGCGCTACGCAATTAAAGAACAACTAAGACTAACAGCTTATGCTTTAGGCATCACTGCTATTATTAGTTTTTTCTTCAGCCTTGCCTTCCCCTCTAGTGCTTTAGAATCGGGAGTCCATGCTGGCTCATGGAGGGGTCCTTTTCTCCATAAAAATCTCTTTGCTCGTTTAATGACCTTAATTTGTCTAGTTAACCTACTGGTCACACCAGTTAATCGGAGAGAAGGCTATCTATTTTTAGCCTTTTGCTGTCTCTCTTTTGGAATGATTGGACTTAGCACTTCTAAAAGCGCTCTTTTTATCGGTATAATCCTATTCATACTAATGCAAATTTACCAAACTATTTCTTGGCAAGATTATATCAGAATTCCCCTCTGGTTAACTGGGCTTTTACTGGCAGGTTCTTTATTTCTTTGGATCGGGATGAATTTAGAAGATATTATTACTGCTTCTGGTCGAGATTTAACCCTATCAGGAAGAACTATTATTTGGTCTGCTGTTCTTGATAAAATCCAAGAAAGACCTTGGCTAGGTTATGGATATTTAGGGTTTTGGTATGGATTAAAAGGACCTTCTTCCTATGTACAGAAAGCCTACGGTACTACCTATATACCTCCCCACTCTCATAATGGCTTCCTCGAACTAGCTATTGCTTTCGGATTAGTGGGAACTATCCTATTTATTATGAGTTTTTTATTAGTTATAAGACGCGCAATTATCTCTGCTATTTATCAATCCCATCACGAGGGTTTATGGCCGTTGATGTACTTATCATTTCTGATACTATATAATCAAACTGAGTCCACTTTACTCGAACATAACTCCATTTTTTGGTTGTTGTATATGTCCCTAGCTCTATCTCCTTTTTTACCTCAGCATAATGCTCAATTAAACTATGAACAAAATAGCGTTTTTTCTCAGTGATTTAGATGGCGGTGGGGCCGAACGAGTTATACTTAACTTGGCTAATGGTTTTGCCCAACAGGGAGAATTTGTTGATCTAGTTTTAGCTCGAAAAGAAGGTTTATACTTAGGACAGATTGACCCCGGGGTGAATACTATAGATTTAAAAGCCAAAAGTCTGTTTAGGAGTATCCCCTCCCTAGTCAAATATCTACAAAATCAACGTCCACAAGCCATGATATCAGCCCTAGAAGATACCAATATTGTTGCTCTTATGGCTAAAATCCTAGCAAGGAAAAAAATATCTGTCTTTGTGACAGTACATAATAACTTATCTCAAGAAATACGCCATGCTCAACAGTGGAAGCGCAAAATAGTTCCCTATTTTCTGCGGTGGATTTATCCTTTTGCTAACCGAGTGGTTTGTGTTTCCCAAGGAGTCGCCCAAGACTTAATTAAATTTGGCATCAAACCTCAACAAATTCGAGTCATTTATAATCCGATTGTTACCCCAGAATTAATCGTCAAACTGCAAGAAAACCTAGAACATCCTTGGTTTTTACTTGGTCAGCCGCCAGTAATTTTAGGAGTGGGAAGACTCAATCATCAAAAAGATTTTCCTACCCTAATTCGGGCTTTTGCTTTAGTTCGACGAGTGCAACCCGCTAGATTATTAATACTAGGAGAAGGAGAGACCCGCAGCGAACTTATATCGTTGATTAAAGAACTAAATTTAGATACAGACGTACAATTAGAGGGATTTGTCGAAAATCCTTTTGCTTATATGAAAAAGGCACAGGTTTTAGTATTATCCTCCGCTTGGGAGGGTTTTGGTAATGTTTTGGTAGAGGCAATGGCTGCTGGCATTGCAGTGGTATCGACGGATTGCCCTAGCGGACCAGAGGAAATTTTAGATAAAGGAAAATACGGTTCCCTAGTGGCGATCGCTGATTCAGCAGCTATGGCAGCGGCAATTCTTAATACCTTGAAAAATAACGTCGATCCGAGTTGGCTAAAAAATAGAGCCGAGGAGTTTTCTTTAGAAAAAATCCTGGATCAATACCGTTTACTAATAGAGAAAAAACTTTAGTGGATTTTTATCTAAAATTATGAAAAAATTGCAGTCTTTTCAACTGATTTTAGCAGCGATTCAAGCAGATATTGATCGCTATGTTGTTACCGACAATTTGTCTTGGCTAGAAGTGGTTTTAACCAAAAGAGGTTTTTGGGCGACCTTGCAATATCGTGTCAGTCGTTGGATTCATTTTCATTTCCATTTTCCTATTCTCCGGAGTCTCCTAAAAGCTATTTGCCTCATTTGGCGTTTAATCCTTGAAATGATTACTGGCATAGAATTACCTAACCGGGCTGAAATTGGTCAGGGTTTGTTTATACCCCACGCTCACGGCATTATTGTTCACTGCGATGTTCAAATTGGCGAATACTGTAATTTAAGCCAAGAAGTGACTATTGGTGTGGCTGGCCGGGGAGAAAAAGCGGGAGTGCCTAAAATTGGGGATCGTGTATATATTGCCCCTGGTGCGAAAATTTTTGGATCGATTATTATTGGTGATAATGTAGCCATCGGTGCTAATGCAGTAGTTACAAAAGATTTACCCGATCAGGCGGTGGCGGTGGGTATCCCCGCTAAAGTTATTAGTTATCAAGGTTCAGAAGATTTTATTCTCTATCGAGAAACCCCAAAAAATTCTCAGAAAGTTTTCCCAACCTCTTTTCAAGATCGACCCTAGAAGTCTTGAACTATAGCTTCGCCAAGTACGAAAGCGACTAATGATATTCTCAATCTTAATTGAAATGACTATAATATTGTCGCCATAATAAACTCTTTTGCTAGAACTATTAAGACAATATCAAAGAAACGGCGTTGTTTAATCAAGATATGAATACTAAAAGTTAGCCTATTACTAGGTTTTAAAAATTGCAAAAGAAGACAATTCATGCTTAAAATCAATCGGCAACGCCAGGAAAAATTCACCCCCGTCTGGGATACGGTTATCTCCTCCCTGGTGTTAGGTTTATACATTCGTGATCCCCGCAGCGGTTTAGCTTTCCCCGACTAAAGGTAATAGCAATTTTGCGGGAAAATTTCCTTGACAAAAAACCTTAATTGTGATAACAGAAAAATCGATCGCCCGACTTGCGTGAGGATAGCTGCCAGTCCCCGCGTTGACGGGATGTGCGGGAAAGCAAGAGGCACTGAGACTCAAGCGCAAGCTATAACCTTGAGGAATAGTGATAAAAGTGGCTTGCAGGGCAATATTTAGGGGCGATTCGGGATTATTTACCCGTTTATAACCCTGAGTGATATTAAAAACTCGACCATCGGGGGTAACTTGAGAAACCACCGCGCAGATATCGAAACTAACCGCGTCTGCTTGACAATAACAATCCAGACGGGGACTACCCAAAATCGTTAAATCTTTCCCTAGGGGGGGAGAAGTGTAGGTAATCACATCACTGCGACAGTCTAGCATGGTGCGGTCGAATATTCCCCCCGGTAGGGCGCTATGACCTCCTAAAGATGGGACCGGTCGCCAAGGATCGTGAACGATGGTATCCTCGATCGCAGGTTCTAACAAAATCGCGCTTAATTTCCCCTCATCCTCGCGCAGATTGGCTAAACCTTGACTAGCAAGATAATAAATTTGCTGATTTTCTCTGGGAAACTTCTCCAGATATCGCCATTGATTAGACCCCATTTGAAATAGATACATAGGAGGATTTTTTAATAACTCCGTTTCCTGACCTTTTAAGAAATAATCAAACCATTGCAGCTGCATTTTATCCACGGGACTAATTGCCTGTTCACCATAATCTATCTCTCCTACTTTTCTCCCCCAGGGTAGATGAGTCCAAGCACCAATAATTAGCTGTTGGGGATAGATAGAACGCGCTTGCATTTCTTGGTATAAACTCAAAGTTCCCCGGAGATGAGGATCGAACCAACCTCCGATATGTAACATCGGTAAATCGATATTTTTTAACAGGTTTTGCGGTGATAAATTTTGCCAATAGTCATCGGGAAGATAACGAGTAATCCAATCGTGATAAAAAGAATCAGCAGCTAAATCTTGCAGAATTTGGGGAGAGGCAGCAATAGGATCAAAAAGGGGTAAATTTCGGGAAGCTACCCAGAGTTTTTGATAGGCAGTTTCGTCCCCTTTTAATCTAGCTGTTTCCGCCGCTAATTGTATTGCCCAAGCGAGATTATATTGTAAATTAAATGCTTCATTTTCATAGCCCCAATCTCGATATAAATTGTGAGCGATCATTGCTGGGCAAATAGTTTTTAAAGCAGCATGACCATTAGTAGCGGCGTATAATTGAGTCATTCCCTGATAGGAAAAACCATACATTCCCACCACACCCGTATTATTAGGAATAGTTAAAACCCATTCAATGGTTTCTAATCCGTCGCTAATTTCATGGGCAAATAAATTAAAATTTCCCGTCGAGTTTCCCCGTCCCCGGACATCCTGAATTACTACAATATAACCCTGACGTGCATACCAGCTAGGATGGGCATAAACCACCGTGGAAGCGATCGTTTTTCCGTAGGGTTGTCGCATTAGTAAAATGGGAAAAGATTCCCTACTATCGGGAAGATAAATATCGGCAGCTAAACTAATGCCATCTTTGGTGATCAAACTAGCCGTTTCTTTTTTTATGGGGTAGGGATTAAACATTATTATCTCTTTCAGATCAAAAATACTGTCGGGTGGCTCAATCGAGAAAACTTGACAAAGACCAGATAAAGCTTAACTAAATGTTACAATAGAGGCGGACTGCCTCAACTGCCTAGGACTGGAGAAAAATCAGCGATGCTACGACTAGAGAGAATTAGTAAGATTTACCCGACGGGAGAAGTGTTAAAAGATGTCACTTGGGAAGTAAAAACTGGCGATCGCATCGGGTTGGTGGGAGTCAATGGGGCCGGAAAATCCACCCAGCTGAAGATTATTATGGGGGAAGTGGAACCCACGGCCGGGGAGATCATCCGTCCTACCAGTCTCCATATCGGCTATCTCACCCAGGAATTTGAAGTGGATCCCCGTCGGACGGTACGGGAGGAATTTTGGACGGTGTTTCAAGAAGCGAATCAAGTCCACCATCAACTAATAGAAATTCCCCAGCGCATGGAAAAAGCTGATCCCGAAGACTTAGATCGCTTAATTCATCAATTGGATCGCCTACAAAGACAATTTGAAGCGTTAGATGGTTACGGATTAGAAGCGCGCATCGAGAAAATTTTACCAGAAATGGGCTTTACTATTGATGACGGCGATCGCTTGGTAAGTTCCTTTAGTGGTGGTTGGCAAATGCGGATGAGTTTAGGTAAAATTCTCCTGCAAACTCCCGATATTTTACTCCTCGATGAACCGACTAACCATTTAGACTTAGAAACCATTGAATGGTTAGAAAAATTCCTCAAGGATTTAACCACTCCCATGGTCATAGTTTCCCACGACCGGGAATTTCTCGATCGTCTCTGTACCAAAATTGTCGAAACTGAAAGGGGAGTTTCTACCACTTATTTAGGTAATTATTCTGCCTACCTACAGCAAAAATACGAACAACAATCTGCTCAGTTAAGTGCCTACGAACGTCAGCAAAAAGAACTAGAAAAACAGCAAGCTTTCGTGGATCGGTTCCGGGCCAGTGCCACCCGCAGTACCCAAGCAAAAAGCCGGGAAAAACAATTAGAAAAGGTAGAAAAAATTGAAGCACCAATTGCCGATGTGCGTACCTTAAAATTCCAGTTTCCTCCAGCAGTGCGTAGTGGTCGGGAAGTGGTAACTATTAAAAATATTGTTCACATTTACGATGATAAAATTCTCTTTTTGGGAGCAAATCTGGAAATAGAAAGGGGCGATCGAGTGGCGTTTTTAGGACCAAATGGTGCAGGAAAATCCACGCTTTTACGTTTAATTGTTGGGTTAGAAGCTCCCACAGAAGGCTCGATCGAAATCGGTAAACACAACGTTATTCCTAGTTATTTTGAGCAGAACCAAGCGGAAGCTTTAGACCTAACTAAAACTGTTTTAGATACCATTCATGATGAAGTTCCCGATTGGAAAGATGTGGAGGTTCGCAGTCTTTTAGGGCGATTTTTATTCAGTGGGGAAACGGTATTAAAAAAAGTAGAATCTTTGAGTGGTGGCGAAAAAGCGCGTCTTGCTTTAGCCAAGATGTTACTTGCTCCCGCTAACTTATTAATTCTCGATGAACCCACTAATCACCTCGATATTCCCGCCAAGGAAATGTTAGAATCGGCTTTAAAAGTTTATGAAGGCACGGTTTTAATTGTTTCCCATGATCGTTATTTTATCTCCCAGGTAGCTAACAAAATTGTCGAGATTCGGGATGGGGAATTAATTGTCTATGCAGGAGATTATCACTATTATCTAGAAAAACTAGACGAAGAAAAACAAAAAGCCGAACAAAAACGCATTGAAGCAGAAAAAGCCGCTAAAGCTGCCGCGAAACGGGCTAAACAAAAGGCCAAAAAAGGTTAGAATGTAAAGTATCACCCTATCCACGATTATCTATTCAATTAATTAATCTTATGGCAGCTATAAAAGTAGGCGATCGAGTTCCCAATTTTTCTCTCCCTTCCCAAACAGGGGCAACGGTTAATGTCAGCGATTTAATCGGTAAAAAATCCCTGGTAATTTATTTCTATCCCAAAGATGACACTCCGGGTTGTACCGCAGAATCCTGCGCTTTCCGCGATAGTTACGAAGTGTTTACCGATGCGGGTGCGGAAGTTATTGGTATTAGTGCCGATAGTCCCCAATCTCATCAACAATTTGCCCAAAAATATAATCTTCCCTTCACCCTTTTAAGTGATAGCGATAACCGAGTCCGTAAATTATTCGGTGTTCCCTCTACCTTATTCGTCCTCCCCGGACGAGTTACCTATATCATTGATCAAGAGGGAATCGTCAGACATATTTTCGATTCTATGTTAGATTTTAAAGCTCACGTTACCGAATCTTTGAACACGATTAAATCTTTTTAGGTTGATGATTATGCAAGAAATTAAAACATCTATCCCATAATTGGGACAGTTCTGACTTAAAAATAAAATTAATGGTGTGTTAATTTTGACTAACACACCCTCAATCTGCTTTAGTTATTGGCAAAAATGACGGCTGGAAACAGAAGGCTAACATAGGCAAAGCTAACACCCAAAAGTTTGTCGTTATTCCTTATAAACGTCTAATTGAAATGTTAACTTATACTAAATCCGTTGTGGTTTCAAGTTACAACATCCTAAGAAAAGCATTGCCAAATCCGTTCAGCTATGGGATAGAGAGGTGCGTAGTTCAGCCAAGGAGAATTAATCTCTCGAAGTAAAGGTGAAGGGAATTTCTCAAATGGAATTCAGTCTGTTTATAATTGACTATACTTTTACTAACTATATAGTAAAGACTTTCAGGGTGTTTTGCTTGACGACTCCAATGGACTTGCTATAGGAACGATAAAAGTTTAACTTTCTTGGCACGATGCTAAATAACAAACTACAACTTCTGTTAACCAGGGTAGGCCCATGGGCTGTTGGCGGCCTGCTCGGCGGTTTGATCGGCTCTCTGGCCGCGGTACTGCTGACTGAGGCAATTAAGCAAACCCTCAGGATTGCCTCTGACCTAGACAAAGTCTGGCTACTGCTGCTGCCTCTGGTGGGCGTTACCTTAGCAGTGCTAGTCCTGTTTGGACTGGGTAGAGGGCAACCCGTGCAGACCTTAGCTCCCCGGGGGGCAACTTCCTCTGGTCGCTGGGGTTCTCTCATGGACTGGTACTCCTTCCCCCATGACATTGCTCGCGCCGACCTGACCGGTGACGTGGTGAACGCATCCGGCACCGAAGAGCGGTTCCCTTGGAATCTAGCCCCCTTGCGCGCCCTGGCCATCCTCTCCACCGTTGGACTGGGTGCGCCCATGGGAACAGAATCACCGGCAGCTCATATTGGCGTGGCGACGGGAACCTGGTTAGGTAGCATAAATCCAGCCCTAGGTCAACTGGTGCGGCCCCTGGCCATCGGTGGCGGTGCGGCCAGTGTTTCTGCCCTGATGGGAATCCCTCTGGTGGGCAGCTTTTTTATGTTTGAGTTGAGTCAGCGACGCCAGGTTCCGATCACCCCGGAGCGGGCAGCGGCGATGTTAGCCGGGGGACTGGTGGGATGGGGAGTCAACGCTGCCTTTAAGCTGCAACTGATCCGGCTGGTCGTGCCGCAGGTTGCCCCGACTGACTTCTGGGATGCGGTGGGTGCCACTTTGTTGATCGGAGTGATCGCCGGCACGATTACAGCCCTCACTGGTGAGGCGATCTACTGGGCCAGAGGCTTGCGGGACAAGCCCGCCACTCGTCTCCTGATCGGTGGCCTGGTGATGCTATTCTTGGCGATCGTGATCGGACAGGTGGCGACCCCCGCAGCGGCTTTTGGACCAGGGGGAGCCGCTATCGTCTGGGCCGAAAACATTAAAACAACTCCTTACCATCTGTTAGCGGTAGCTCTGCTCCGGGCCACGGCCACCACCGCTGCCGTTTTAGCCGGGGGCTGTGGCGGCGTGTTTGTCCCTTTTCTGGCGATCGGCGACCTCAGTGGCCGGGTGTTCGCAACCACCTTTGAGATTTCGGGGGATCTGGCGGGTGCGGCGGGGGCAGCGGCCGGTATTGCTGGCGGCTATCGCCTACCTCTGACCGCCATGGCGATGGTGCTGGGGGTGGGTGGACCGGGGGCAGCCCAGCTAACCTGCCTTGCCACAGTGGTGGTCGCCGCCCTTTCGGGATTGGTGGCCGCACGGGCAGCCAATCAACTCTCCAGTTCCCTGCGCGCAATGTTCCGCTAGAAGCCACCGTCAGGGGATTGACAATCTCCGCACTTTTAGGGCGGAGATTCTTGGGCAACATCTTGCCTCTACTAGCAACCAGCAATTCTCAGTTTTAGACATAGCAAGCCTTTTAGGGATTTAAAGAACATTTTAAAGGGGGATTTTTGGGGCAACTTTGGGTGTACTATCACGTCAAAAGCCTGAAGACTCGTGACTTGACATCCTCGCCGCCGTAAAACGGACGGCGATTCCCAAACCTCACGATTTGGGTTTCTGCTTCTTTCCCGAAGGATTTTTCGCACCTGCCTTAACAGATTTACTCTGTTCTGGTCTTATGGTCGCTCTACAGACTGA
>NZ_JAPZQM010000502.1:0-4975 GCF_027530565.1 Microcystis sp. LE19-10.1B
CCCACACCAGGAAAAACTTTTTCAGCAACCCCTACTTATCTTGAGAGACCAATTTTAAGCTGGGACGGGGTTGGATTGTTCCCCCGTAATCGACGGCAGTATGGGGAGATAGGACAAGATGAGGAGATATACCCAAAGAAATTCGATAGATTTCCCCAGCTTTATCCATTAATTGCTGTTTAACTGGCTCTGTCGGCAAATTTTGCCGCCAAGCTAGGGGAATCCCCTCGATACCGTTGTACAATCCCGCCCAAATTCCCGCTAAAGTGGTGGTTAATTGCCGTTGATAGGGACTAGAATTAGCGCGACGCACGCTAACGGCGAAATCCTCGGTCGTTTGCAGAAAGGTATAGAGAGAAGCTGCGATCGCAATTCCTAAAGGTGAGCTATCTTTCGCCCAAGCCGATAAAATGGACTCTAAGGGATGATTCTGCCCTAAAGCTGACTGAATCTGCTCTAATAGCTTATTCTTGGGGTTAATAGTTAGCAATTGCCCCATTAACTGATTTAAAGGCCTTTTTCCCTCTAATAACAGACCTACCGCCTCTCCCCAAATTATCGCTTCTTGTCGGGTTAACTCGGAAATTAAGCCCTTTTTTAGCCAAAAATTTAATCTAGCTTGCCAACGTTCCCCATGGTCAGGCCAGGTTAAAATCTCCGGTAGTAGCACAAATAATAACGCCGATTCCGACTGCTGCTTGGCTGCGATCGCAAGGGGAAAATCCTCCTGAGATTGCAGAGCTTGCAAAAGCAGGATCGTCCTCGGTGTCGCCTCATAGTTAAAGGCTGGTATTAGGGGCTGATTATGCAAGGATTCCCCAATATATGCCCCGATTAACCCTCCCTGAAGGCGATCAAGGGGTGAAAAAACCTTTTGCATAAATTAGCTCAATTTGCCCGGTAGGTGACTTCCTCGACTTTGCCCGGTTGCCCCAGTTGTTTAGCATGGGCATTATTAACGGCAACGTAAACCCCGCCGGCATTACCCGCCCTCACGGTTAATTCTCGGTTTGCTTGCCAAGTGCGATGGCTTCCCTGGGGCAGTACACCCTCAAATTCTGTCTTGCCATCCACCACCACCCGCAGCCAGCAGTCATCTTCCAGTTTTACCTCCACCACCAGCTGCTGATTATTGCTGGTTTTGTTGGCTACCGGTTGAAGGGGGTTGCTTTTCGGTTGGACAATTTGCTGTTGTGGCAAGGAAGGCGGCGGTAAGCGATTCGATTGCAGTACCGATTTTTGTAGGACGTGGGATAGGGTTTGTACGGAACCAATAACTAAGATTAAATAGAGAAAATAGAGATGAATCGGGCGAATTTGAAGACTCGGCAGCGATAAAGACGGTTTTATTCCCCTAAAAAAGTTATTTACCTTGGTGGGAAAACGTCGGCTAACCGTCTCACCATCCAGGGACAGACTATCAGCAAATTGTTTGATTAACCAACGAATATAAATCGGTTCGGGCAATGACTCCAAATCCCCCGCTTCCAGCGCTTCTAGACGATGGCGCGGGATTAAGGTTTTCTGGGCAATTTCCTCGAGAGAAAGGGACTGTTCTAGGCGATTTTTTTGCAAATAAACGCCGATTTCCAGTAATTTGGTGCGCTGTTTATGCTGGGGGTCGAGTTGTGATTGGAGAAGGCGAAACATATCGCTATTAGGGGCTGACTTTCAGCTTAGTTAATCTGGTTCTTTAAATATTTCAGTTCATCAAGGGTTAAAAAACGGTAATCACCCAAGGGTAAGGGGGAATTATTACCGGAGTTTAGTTGAATACGACCGATAGCACTGCGATGAAGTTTCAGGACGTGATAACCTAATTCTTCGGCTACAGAGCGAATCTGCCGATTTCTTCCCTCCACTAAAATAACTTCTAGTAGGGTTTTTTGGTCGGTTTGCTTGAGTATCTCAACCTGTGCGGGTAAGGTTTTTTTTCCCCCTAAGAGGATACCTTCTCGCCAACGCTGGAGAGCAAGTCTATCAATCGCACCATCTAGCCAAACCCGATAGGTTTTGGGCAAATGATAACGGGGATGGGTGAGGGTGAGGGTGAGTTGACCGTCGTTGGTGAGGAGTAAAGCCCCAGTGGTGTTGATGTCCAACCTTCCTACGGGATGTAACCCCGTCTCGCTGGCGAGGGAGTCGGGCAAAAGGTCAATCACCGTCGGCCGGTTTTGCGGATCCTTACAGGTAGAAACCACACCAATGGGTTTGTTGACCAGTATATACAATCTTTTGGGACGATTGGCCGGTTCAATTTTTTTTCCGTCTATTTCTAGGTGATCTTTTTCGGGGTCGGCTTTTTCTCCTAACTGCACGATTTTGCCATTCCGTCTCACCCGGCCGGCTACGATCATCTCCTCCGCCCTTCTTCGGGAGGCAATTCCCCACTGGGCAAGGATTTTCTGGACTCTCTCCGCCATTTTTTTTGTTTTTAACCCTTTCTATCTCCTATTATAGGCATCCTAAAAGGGTTTTTTCGCCCAAAAAGTGAAGAAAAACCGAATATCTCCGGCTGCCTCTTGGATTTTTTTCTTGGAAAACTTCTCAAAAAAAAGGAGTGATCCCTTGACTTGGGCGCTGGCTTCGGTTATACTTTTTTTTATAATGGGAATCTGTTTATATTTTTTTGGTTGCCACCACTCCATCGTGTATGAAGTCTTATAAAAATATCATCTCAAAAAGCCGTGAAAAAAGCAAGCAAAATTTTGCCGACAATTGTTAAAAAAGTCGGGTTAACAGCAATTCTCATTTTAAAAAGTAACAAGTGATACAGACAGAAACAAAGCTTTAAGCAAGCTACAAAATGCGCTCCCGCGAGTGCGACTGCATCGCAGAGAAGTGAGTATATAGAGTATTTATACTCAAAATATTTGAAAGATGGGAGAAATCTAGAACAAAAGTTCTCTACATCAGAAAGAGAACCAAATAAAAATTGATGATTGTTGTCTGTTGAGGTAAAATTATTAAGTTGGAAATATTAATTAATCAAACTGTTCTGCGATGACGAAAAAGGCTGTGACTTGAGAAATTCCTGAATTAAGACAATTTTTAGTTCAAGAATTACATGACTTACCCGATGACAGAAAACCAGGAAACAATACCAAATATCAGGTAGAAGATGCAGTTAAGGCGGCTTTTTCGGTTTTTTTTACTCAGTCACCTTCTTTTTTAGAGCATCAACGTTTGATGAAAAGTAGTAAGGGAAAAGATAATGCTTCAAGTTTATTTGGTATCAAAAAAATACCTGGTGATAATCAAATCAGAAACCTGTTAGCTCCTATCCCAGCTGCCACAATATTTGGCTCTTTTCAACAAGTCTATCAATGGTTAAAAAAACCGGGAGTTATTAAAAAATTTTTCTACTTAGATGAGGAAATTTTAATAGCTTTAGATGGTACGGAATATTTTTCTTCAAAGAAAATTAGTTGTCCCCATTGTAATTGCCGCAATCCTCGTAATGGAACGACAACTTATTTTCATGGTTGCGTCACGCCAATTGTGGTTTCTCCTGAGCAAAAACAAGTGATTAATTTAGAACCAGAATTTATTAAAAAACAAGATGGGCAGCAAAAACAAGATTGTGAAAATGCGGCTGTTAAAAGATGGTTAGATAAGAATCATCAAAAGAAGTATGGTTATCCTGTAACCCTGTTAGGAGATGACTTATACTCTCGCCAACCTATCTGTGAGTTAGCTCTAAAACAAGGTTATAATTTTATTTTTGTTTGTCTTGAAACTTCTCATAAAACCTTATATGAATGGCGAGAATTTTTAGAAAAAAGTGGAGAAGTTAAAACCGTAGAAAAGAAACAATGGGATGGACGAAAGAATCTCATTTATCGTTATCGTTATGTTTCTAGAGTTCCTCTGAGAGAGGTCGAGTCAAGTCTCGAAGTTAATTGGTGTGAAGTCACAGTCATTAATGAAAAAACACAGAAAATTATCTATCAAAATAATTGGATTACCAATCATCAAATTACTGAAAATAATGTTGAAAAAATTGTCAAAGCTGGACGCAGCAGATGGAAAGTTGAGAATGAAGGAAATAACGTTCTTAAAAATCACGGTTATAATTTAGAACATAATTTTGGTCATGGTCAAAGTCATTTATGCGAGTTCTTGTTGTCTTTAAATTTACTAGCTTTTTTATTTCATACCGTTTGAGATTTAGTTAATCATACTTATCAAAAGATTCGTGAGTTATTAGTTACTCGCACCAGTTTTTTTAATGATATTCGTACTTTATTAAAATATTTTTGGTTGAAGAATTGGTCAGAGTTTTTCTTGTTTATTCTTCCCGAATATGTCCCGCTCAAAAAAATAAATTCTCGTTAAAAATGTCAATTTTTCGAGAGAAGGAAAGATTATTTTATTCATTGAAAAAACCACAAATTAGGTCAGAATTTCAGCTAAATTTATGAGTTGAGATAAGTTTTTTATGGGCAGATATTTTAAAACTGTCTCTTGAAGCTAATTATGATGATTATCTTGAAAAAAAATGATAATTAGACAGAAGTTCTCTTGTTCACATAGAGAACTTTATCTTCTTTTGTTTTCAAAATGAGAATTGCTGACTTTAGACGTTCATAATCTGAGATTTATTAAACTTCTGAAATCGTAGAGTCAGCAAGGAATCCAGTTCTTTTTTATGTTTCAGATGGGCATCATTCAGACATTCATAAATAGCTGAAGAAAAGTCAGAAAAGTTCTCATAATATTTACCATATAAACATTTATTTTTGACCAATTTCCACAGCTTTTCAATTAAATTTAGATTAGGCGAATAAGACGGTAGATAGAGTAGCTCTATTGACAAAGAAAGAGCCAATTTTTCAACAATTTTACATTTTTGATAGCGGGCATTATCTAAGACTAGAGTGATGGGAATAGTTATTCCTAAAGCAGCTATTTTTGACCGGAGTTCACAGACTTGAGTTGCTGTAATATAAGTGTCATTCGTAACCAGAATAAC
>NZ_JAPZQM010000257.1:0-5614 GCF_027530565.1 Microcystis sp. LE19-10.1B
AAATGGGACTCAATATGATCAAAAATGCGCGGCATATTTTTAATCCGTAGGGTGCGCTCTTCGATAGCGTAACGCACCGACAATTGTGGTGGGTGATTTTGGTTATGGTGGTGGGTTACGCGTTGCTAACCCACCCTACTGATTTACTTAATCCAAACAGTTTTAACGTTGACAAATTCGCGAATACCTTCGACACTTAATTCCCGTCCAAAACCAGAACGTTTAATACCCCCAAAGGGCAAGCGAGGATCGGATTTAACCATACCGTTAATAAACACACAACCGGCCTCAATTTCGGTAATTAAACGCTCAATTTCTGCGGGGTTATTCGTCCAAGCACTAGAACCTAAACCAAAGGGACTATCATTAGCTAAAGCGATCGCTTCATCGATATTTTTGACTCGAAATAGTAAAGCCACCGGTCCAAAAAATTCCTCTTTTTCCCCCGGAGAACCGACAGGAATATCGGTTAAAATCGTTGGTAGATAAAAGTTACCTTTTCCCTCTAAACGTTGACCCCCCACAAGGACTTTACCACCCATAGCGACGGTTTTTTCGACTTGATGGGCAATTTCCGAGACGATCGATACCGTGGCCAAAGGACCGATATCAACAGTTTCATCGAGGGGATCACCAACTCTTAAAGCTTGGAATTTGGCCACTAATAACTGTTCAAATTGAGCGGCGACAGTTTCCATAACAATAAACCGTTTAGCGGCGATACAAGTCTGACCATTATTTAACAATCGCGCCGTTACTGCCGTAGCCGCTGCCGCCTCGATATCGGCAGTATCTAAAACGATAAAAGGATCACTACCTCCCAACTCCAAAACCACTTTTTTGATCTGTTTTCCTGCGGCGGCCGCTAAACTCATCCCCGCCGGTTCACTACCGGTTAAAGTGGCGGCTTTTACCCGTTCATCGTTAATTAAATCACTAACGCGATCGGCCCCGATCAAAAGAGTTTGAAAAGCACCTTCGGGAAAACCGGCTTCTAATAAAATTCTTTCCACCGCTAAAGCTGATTGGGGGACATTAGAAGCGTGTTTGAGTAGGCCGACATTTCCCGCCATTAAAGCGGGGGCAGCAAAGCGAAATACTTGCCATAAAGGGAAATTCCAGGGCATAACCGCTAAAATCACCCCTAACGGTTGATAACGGACAAAACTGCGACTAGCATCGGTGGTAATCAGCACATCTTCCAGATAACCGGCGGCATTATCGGCATAAAAACGACAAACCAAGGCACATTTGAGGACTTCTGCGATCGCTGATTTGATTGGTTTCCCCATTTCTAAAGTCATGGTTTTAGCCAATGCTACTTGATCCCGTTCCAAAATATCCGCCGCTTGCCGTAACCACTGTCCCCGTTCACTGATGGCGGTGCGGCGATACTGCTGAAAAGTGGCCTCAGCTAGGGCCAATTTCGCCGCCAATTCCTCCGAGGTTAGAGGGGTAAAAGTCTTGAGAATTTCTCCCGTGGCAGGGTTAACTGAAGCGATACCCATATCCCAATTGTCTCCTATCGAGGGCTATATCTCTAGTTTAGTTCTCCGGTTGTCCCGCTGCTGACATAATTCGATCGCTAATTGGATCGCCGCTTGCATACTCTGGGCCCTAGCGATGCCAAGACCGGCGATATCAAAAGCCGTCCCGTGGTCTGGAGAGGTGCGAACAAAAGGTAAACCGATGGTAGTATTAACAGCACAGTCAAAAGCCATTAATTTGACGGGAATTAGGCCTTGATCGTGGTATAATGCCAGATATGCGTCGGCGGGTTGCCCTGCACCGCTAAACCAAGCGCGTCCCGGTTCCACCCAAAGCGTATCGGGGGGGACAAGGCCGATTAATTGGGTTTGCGGGTATTTCTGCGCCATTGACTGCAACCAAGGCTGTAACCAGTCTTTTTCCTCCCTTCCCAGTTTTCCCGCTTCGCCACTGTGGGGATTAAGGCCGGATATGGCGATTTTGGGGCGATCGATGCCGAAATCTAGCTTTAAAGACTCGATCAATAGGTCTAGTTTTCGGGTCATCAGATCGGGGTTAAGAGCATCAGGAACTTCTCGCAGGGGTATGTGGGTAGTGGCGAGGAGAGTGCGTAAGTTATAGCCGGTGTGAGGGGATTTAGCGACGAATAGCATCCCATAACGGTTAATTCCCGCCATGGTAGCTAAAACCTCCGTTTGACCGGGGAAATCATAACCGGCCAACTGCCAACAGGATTTGGCAATCGGACCGGTGACAATACCATCAAATTCGCCCTTGAGGGTGCGTTTTATGGCTTCTTGCAGGTAAAGAAAGCTGATTTCACCACTGTGGGCATCCCCACGCCCGCAAACGATTTTTTCTTGATTGTAGGGCAAATCGATCAGAGAAAAGCGATCGAGAAGATGGGGATCGTGATAGGCTTTTTCGAGAAGCGTTCTTGTCCCGATTAGAGTAATCTGACAACCGGACGAGATTGGGGAATCGGCGATCGCTTTTAACACCACTTCAGGGCCGATTCCGGCGGGATCACCGACGGGGATAACTAGACGGGGAATAAAAGAGGCGAATTCCATAAATTTTGGCCGTCAATATTGCTAATTCTCCCGATTAATCTCATCGTTGACAATCATCAGGAGGGAATAAATCAGTAAACAATCTTCAGTTTACCTAAAATGTCGGATGAATGCCCCCGCTAAATTTTTTGACAAGACATCAACCTTTGCGGGGGATGAAATCCGACCAGGATATTGACTGCGAAGCACGATTTTAATTCTACCATTTGTAGGTAAACTGTGTTATACTTAATTGATCCAGGGTCGAGGATTAATCAATGCTAGTCGTAGAAGCCAAGCTAAAAAACGGGACACCAGAACAATATCACCGGCTTGATGAAGCTATCAAAACTTCTCAGTTTGTGCGTAACTCTTGTGTTCGTTATTGGATGGACAATAAGGGGACAACCCGGAATGATCTTCAAAAGCTTTGTGCGGTACTAGCTAACAATAAAGAGACACCATGGGTTAATAAATTAAACTCTCAAGCTCGTCAATCGGCTGCTGATAGAGCCTGGCAATCAATTAATAGGTTTTACCAGAATTGTCATGCTAAGATACCGGGGAAAAAGGGTTTTCCTCGGTTCAAAAAGCATAGCCGTTCGGTTGAGTATAAACTAACAGGCTACAAACTATCTGATGATCGACGTAAAATCAAGTTCACTGATGGTTTTAAAGCAGGAGAATTTGATTTATGGTGTAGTCAAAAAACCTTAGTTTATTATTCAGAGCAACAGATTAAACGGGTAAGAGTTGTTAGACGTGCTGATGGTTATTATTGCCAGTTTTTGATTGACATAGAACGGAAAGAATACCATAAACCAACGGGACAAATAACAGGAATTGACTTAGGGTTAAAAGAGTTTTATACTGACGCTCAAGGTAATACTGTAGAGAATCCACGTTATTTAAGAAAGTCAGAAAAACGACTAAAAAAAGCACAACGACGATTATCCAAAAAGTTTCGTCAAGGAAAGAAACAGTCTAAAAACTATCACAAGCAACGGGTAAAAGTAGCTAAACTTAATCTTAAAGTGTCAAGACAACGTAAAGACAAAGCAATTAAAGACGCTTTGGCGTTAGTCCAGTCTAATGATTTGGTAGTCTATGAAGCTTTAAAGGTAAGAAACTTAGTCAAAAACCGTAAACTTGCCAAGTCGATTAGTGATGCTTCTTGGTATCAATTCACTGAATGGTTGAATTATTTTGCCAAGATTTATCGGATTGTTTGTGTTGCTGTACCACCACATTTCACGACTCAAGATTGTTCAGTTTGTGGGACGAGAGTTCAAAAAACCTTAAGCACTAGAACTCATCAATGTCCTAATTGTCAAACAGTCTTAGATAGGGATCATAATGCAGCAATCAACATTCTTAAAAAAGGGTTACAATACTTGGGAAATTATCTCAACGGTACTGTTGGGCAAACAGAAACCGACCCAAACGCCTTGGGAGAGTCCGACCTCTGGGTTTTCAGTGGAGACATTGAGAATCTAAGTTGTCTCGTTGAACAAGGAATTTCTAACAGCGATGTGGAAAGAATCCCCCGTCACAGCGTAGCTTGACGGTGGGAGTATGTCAATGTAATCTCATGGCGATAGATAGTAACTTTAGGCAAATTAAATTTTTTAACTTTTCTGTTTTCTTATTGCCCAAATTAGCCAGATTGTTGTAAGCTTATGACCCAACTACAACCTGATATATTCGTTAACAATCGTCCCGATACCGATGGAGACGAGGAAGAAGACTACTTCGATTATTTTTATGATGAACCGGGTAGTGAACCGGGGACATTAATTATCGAACCGGATGCCAAACCCTCGCGGATTATTTTAATCGACTACGATGAAGATAACGCCATTCGCAAGGTGGATATTACTCCCAATGCTTGCGCCCCCTATATTGGCACAAATACCGTGTCTTGGATGGATATTCAAGGGTTAGGGAGTGAGACGGTTTTAAAACAAGTAGGGGAAATTTTTAATCTGCATCCTTTGTTATTAGAAGATGTGGTTAATGTGCCGCAGCGTCCCAAGTTAGAAGATTATAACAATCAATTGTTAGTGATTTCTCAGATGGTGCGACTGAAAGAAGATGAAAGCGGTTTTGATACAGAACAAGTGAGTTTTGTCTTGGGAAAACGCTATCTTTTAAGTTTTCAAGAGGAGGAATTACAGGACTGTTTTGAGATAGTCAGAGATCGAATTCGCACTTCCCAGGGACGAGTACGGAAATCGGGGGCGGATTATTTAACCTATTTATTATTAGATACGATTATCGATGGTTATTTTCCCGTGGTAGAACACTACGAAGATCGGATTGAAGCGTTGGAAGATATGATCATTAGTAATCCCGATCGAGATACAATGCAGGAAATCTATGATGTCCGTCGGGAATTATTGGCACTGCGTCGCTTAATTTGGCCGATGCGAAATGTCCTACATCTACTCATGCGTGACCATCATGGTATAGTCAGCGATGAAGTACAAATTTATTTTCGGGATTCCTACGACCACGTCATTCAAATTCTGGAAATTATCGAAGCTTATCGAGAATTAGCGGCGAGTTTGATGGATGTTTATATGTCCACTATGGGCAATAAATTAAACGAAATTATGAAGTTTTTAACCGTAATTTCGACGATTTTTATTCCCTTAACTTTTATCGTTGGTGTCTATGGCATGAACTTCGAGAATATGCCAGAATTGAAAGGAGAATGGAGTTATTTCCTTGTCTGGTTAGTCATGTTAGCCGTAGCGGGGGGCTTGATTTTTTACTTCTGGCGCAAAGGTTGGTTTAAACCAATTTATTCCCTGAAAGAGGAAGCAAAAAGTTAGTTAACGAAGGCGGTCGACAGGAGACAGGAGACAGGAGACAGGAGACAGGAGACAGGAGATTATTTTTATTTATTCTTCCCACACCCCACACCCCCCACCCCCCACCCCCCCCCCCCCCCCCCCCCCCCCCACCCCCCCCCCCGCCCCCCCCCCCCCCCCCCACCACCCCCCCCTGCCCTCCCCCCCCCTCCGACCCTCCCTACCCCCGCAACCCAATGACCCCCCCGCGAACCAACG
>NZ_JAPZQM010000588.1:0-10346 GCF_027530565.1 Microcystis sp. LE19-10.1B
ACCCTTATAGAGAAAGGCATTTAGCGATTTTTGTCAATTGTTTTTTATCTAGAGCGAACTAATCAATTAAGTCTCTTGCCAGATAAGGATTTAGTCGATTTATGCCCCCCTATCGAACCATACCAAGTAACGAAGAACCTCATTAATTAGGGTTTGATAACCCATTCCTGCGGTTTCAGCCTGTTCTCGAAAATAAGCTAGAATCTCATCATCTAGATAAATGGTAATGTGTGTTTTTCCCTGAGAGGAAATGAGCGCCCCTCGTTTTCCTTTAGAAAAATCATATTCCTTTCTCATAAGTTTTTCTCTCTTGTTTTGTAGCACGACGAGCAGAAATCAAGCGAATGACTTCACCCCGCAAAGTATCACACGAATCGCCTTACCTTCCCACTTAGAGGAATATTCAGGGGGAATGACAACTGTGCCATGATGAAGAATCATTTTAAATTCAATCGCTTCCATTCGTTAAGTTTAATAAAGTGTTGTATCAAGTTTAACCCAATCAATCCATGGAGTTTTAGGGGATGAAAAGAAAGCCGCAAAAAAGCGATCGCTTTTTCCCAATCAAATATAATTTAGGTAGAAAATTGCCAAAAAACCTCTATGCTCAACGGGTACAAAATTATTGATGCTGATTCCCATGTCATTGAACCCCCCGCAATGTGGGGCCAATACCTAGAACCTAAATTTAGGGAATTTGCTCCTTCTGCTGACATGAAAATCAAAGGAGAACCGATTAGTCAAAAAATCTCCCCACAAGTCCAAGCAGAAGGGAATAAGCAGATGATGCAAGCTCATCCCCATGCTTATCTCAATCGCTATAACCCAGAGTCCCATGTTCAATCTATGACACAAATGGGCATAGATGTGGCTTTTATTTATCCTAATTACGGACTGTGGTTATTTGCCATTGATAGCCTACCTGCTGAAGTGATGGGGGCTTTTGTCCGTGCTTACAATACATGGTTATATGAAGAATTTTGTAGCTATGACCCGGCCAGACTCAAAGGAGTCGCTGCAGTCAATCAACACGATCCCGAAGACATGGTAAAAGAGCTACACCGCATGGCAAACTTGGGCTGGAAGGCGGTTTTTTTGCGCCCTAACCCCGTTAAAGGCAGAATTTTGAGCGATCCAGCCTATGAACCCTTTTGGACGGCCTGCGAGGATTTGGACATGGCTGTAGGAATTCATGAGGGACATTGGAGTCGTTTACCCACCACCGGTGCCGATCGATTTAACACCCGTTTTGCCCTTCATGCTTGTTCTCACCCCATGGAGCAGATGATGGCACTGTTAGCGTTAATAGAAGGGGGAGTGTTAGAACGTCATCCTCAGCTAAGAATCGGATTTTTAGAGTCGGGCTGCGGTTGGCTACCCTATTGGTTATGGAGACTTGACGAAGAGTATCAAGTTACACCTTGGGAGGTCAAAGATCGGGTAAGATTAATGCCATCAGAGTATTTTCGCCGTCAATGCTTTATTGCCGTTGAACCCTCTGAACCTTATCTGTCCCAGCTTATAGACTACATTGGCAGTGACAATATTATCTTTGGCTCAGATTATCCACACATGGATCATAAGCCCGATATTGTTAGTCAAGTGCTTAAGCTTGAGAAAGATTTAGCTAAGGAAACAGTAGAGAAGATACTTGCGGACAATCCTACCCGTTTTTATGGCTCAGTCTGAGTTTTTACAGTAGAATCAAATTTATTAACCAACTTCCTGGAGGAATTCACCAATGGCACAGGTCTTTACTCGCAGTTATGTTCAAAATTTACAATCAAATTTGTCTATAAAGATTGGACAAGGACCAAAATCGATCGATGGCAATCAATACAATGATTACTATTTTCAGCTACTTATTTTTGAAAATGAAGACCACCCTAAATTAGTCTATGGAACTAAGGAAGCTTTACAAACAAAATATAATTTAGATTCCTCAAGTTTTCCTAGCTCAGGAGCTAAGGTTGACCCAAGATTTTGCCCATCACAACCTAAGGATGATCCTTTAGCTCAAGCAGAATTGAGTACCGTTTATTTCTTATTACAAACACGAAAGCTATCTCAGATGATTGCTTACACATGGCTTGAGCCGGAAAAGATACCAGATGAAATGAAAGCAAAAGTGAATTTGGTTAGAAAAATTTTGAGATTTCCTCACCAAAAAGTGTGTACTTATTGGCTTGATAAAGAAGGTGAAGAACGTATAAGTGAGATCGATTTATGCATAAAACTATTAGGAGATAGTAAAACCCACACCAAAAAATATAAATATAGTTGGTTGATTCAACCAGACAATATAAATTATGACTTTATTGCTTTGGCTCTTTTGCTGTGTGGGCAAGCTTTCTATAAAGATAAAGTTAACTTTTATTATCCCGATAAACATGAATATTTCGCCCAGATTTGGGAGCCAATTGGCAGTATCTATCAGCTAATCTTTGAATACGGCCTTGATGTTACTTGGGAGCTTTTTCATGGTGTTATGACAGAACTTGTTCA
The DNA here is from genome assembly GCF_027530565.1 of Microcystis sp. LE19-10.1B. Lineage (NCBI taxonomy): Bacteria > Bacillati > Cyanobacteriota > Cyanophyceae > Chroococcales > Microcystaceae > Microcystis > Microcystis sp. LE19-10.1B. Next base: position 2,506 of record NZ_JAPZQM010000588.1, read on the forward strand.
TACAGGGAAAGATTTTCCAGCTGGTAAAATAACAGTCCCTTATCCACCCAGACCCAGTGAATTCAATGTTAGCCAATCTGACATTGAAACTTGGGCAAAGGCAAAAGAGTATGATGGTCCCTATCCATTTTATCCTAGCGAACATAGTGAAGACTGGAAGAATCACCAATTGAAGCACGTTTATCCACCTTCACCTTATATTCCCCTGAGTTGTTTGTAATTATCTTCAATTTTAATTATGAAAATTGGTCAGAGAATCAAGAGATGACGCAAATTGATCAGCTTGATTTTCTGACTGAACTGATAAGCCAATGGAAAAAAAATATCAAATCAGCGAAAAACTCTACGAAAGTGCTAACTCCTTAGTTTATCGAGGTTTTCGTCATGCCAATAATCAGGCAGTTATCCTTAAAATTCTCAAAGAAAATTACCCAACGCCATCGGAACTCACTCGCTATCAACAAGAATACCAGATCACTCGCTCTTTTAATGTTGATAATATTATTAAAGCTTATGATTTACAGCGATATGAAAACAGTTTAGTTATGGTTTTAGAAGACTTTGGTGGTCAATCTTTAAAATCATTACTAGAGCAAAGTCAATTCAACCTAGAAGAATTTTTGAAAATTGCCATTAAGATTGCTGAAGCTTTAGCTGTTATTCATAAAGCCAATATTATTCACAAAGACATTAACCCTTCTAATATTGTCTATAACCCCAAAACCGAAGAACTTAAAGTTATTGATTTTGGTATTTCTAGCCAGTTAGCTCAAGAATTTATCAGCGTTATCTCTCCCCATCAATTAGAAGGAACGTTAGCTTATATTGCACCTGAACAAACAGGAAGAATGAATCGTGGACTTGACTATCGTAGTGATTTTTATGCCCTTGGAGTCACTTTTTATGAACTTTTAACCAACAGACTTCCTTTTGAAACTACAGACCCAATGGAGTTAGTTCATTGTCATATTGCTCAAGACCCTTTACCCCTACACGAACTGATTCCAGACCTTTCCTTGGCTGTGTCTAATATTATCAAAAAACTATTAGCAAAAACCCCAGAAGAAAGATATCAGAGTGCTTGGGGAATTAAAAATGATTTAGAAATTTGTCTCAATCAACTCAAAAGAGGGGAACAGATTCAGCTATTTTCTTTAGGAAGTCGGGAGCTTCCAGAAAAATTTCAGATTCCGCAAAAACTCTATGGTCGAGAATTAGAAGTTGAAAAACTCCTAAACATTTTTGAAAAAATCAATCAAGGCTCATCTGAATTGATCCTGATTTCGGGTTATTCTGGGATTGGTAAAACAGCTTTAGTCAATGAAATTTACAAACCAATTACACGCCAACGAGGACGAGTTATTAAGGGCAAATTTGACCAACTACAACGATATATTCCCTATTCAGCAATTACTCAAGCTTTTCAAGATTTAGTAAAACAGTTGTTAAGTGAACCAGAAAGACATCTTGAAACCTATAAAGACAAGATTCTAGAAACTTTAGGAAATAATGGTCAAATTATTGTTGAGGTTATCCCTGAACTCGAAAAAATTATTGGTAAGCAACCTCCTGTAGAACCACTGGGTAAAACGGAAAGTCAAAATCGCTTTAACTTATTTTTTAAGCGTTTTCTCACGATTTTTTGTCAACCAGAACATCCCTTAGTGATTTTTATTGATGATTTACAGTGGGCAGATTTATCTTCTCTAAATTTAATTGAGCAATTAATTTTAGAGCCAGATATTAACTATTTTCTCCTAATTGGTGCTTATCGAGATAATGAAGTGGAAACAACTCATCCACTAATGCACACTTTAGGCAAAATTAATCAAGCCCAAAAAACAATTAATACGCTCTCTCTTTCACCTTTAAAAAGCAGAGAGATTAATCAATTAATTGCCGATACTCTAAATTGTTCTAGAGAATTAGCTAAACCCTTAGGGGAATTACTCAGCAGAAAAACCGAGGGTAATCCTTTTTTCTTAACCCAATTGTTTTATTCTCTCTACGATAGAAAATTCCTGTTTATTAGGGAAAATTTAGATTTAAAGAAAGCGAAGTACACAAAACAAGTTTATTGGCAATGGAATATACAACAAATTGAAAGTTTATCTATTACTGATAATGTAGTTGATTTAATGGTGAATAAAATTAAAAAATTATCTCAAAATACGCAACAGGTTCTCAAGTTAGCAGCTTGTATTGGCAATCAATTTAATTTAGAAATCCTTAGGATTATTAATAATAAATCTGAAACTATTACCGCTCAAGAACTACAGTTAGCTCTAGATGAAGGCTTGGTGATTCCCCTAGACAAAAATTATAAAATTCCTCTATTATGGAATGGAGAAGATTTGTCAAATAATAAGCTACAAGATGCTTTTAACTATTCTGCTGATATTTATTATCGATTTTTACATGACCGAGTACAACAAGCAGCTTATTCTCTTATTTCTGAAGAAGAAAAAGAATGTTTTCATCAGCAAATAGGACGTATTTTATTAGAAAAATATCAAGCAGAGCATCAATTAGAAGATAAAATATTTGATACTGTTAATCAACTTAATCAGGGAGCAATATTAATTACCGATCAGTTAGAAAAAAATCAACTGGCTAAGTTAAATCTAAAAGCAGGAAAAAAGGCAAAAGCATCAACAGCTTATGATTCGGCTTTAAGATATTTAGAAAAAGGATTGGAATTGTTGACATTAAATAGCTGGAAAACTGATTATCAATTAACTCTAGAACTTTATGTTGAAACCTTAGAATCTCTTTACTTAAATACTAAATTTTCTCAAATTGAAAAAATATCTGACACTATCTTAAAAGAAGCTAGAGACATATTTGATAAACTCAAGGTATATGAAATACAAATCATCTACTACTTTACAATTTTTCAACCTCAAAAAGCGATAGATATTGCCCTCAATGTTTTACCAGAACTAGGTATCAAAATTTCTCTTCAAGAAAATGAAATCAAAAAAAGAATTAGTAATCGCCAGAGATCCATAAAGTTGCTTTTAAAAAATAAATCGATTGAAGACTTGGCCGATAATTTGATAATGACTGACAATAAAAAACTAGCAGCTATTAAAATAATACTGCAAATTCGCTCTGCTTCAAATACAACTAATTTTCTTCTATTTACGGAATTAGTATTAACTTTAACTTATCTCTGTATCAAATACGGCAATCCTCCACAAGCTTCTACGATTTATGCTTTTTATGGAATGCTCATGTCGGGAATGACAGCAGAAATTGATTATGGTTATAAGTTTGGAAAACTAGCAATTAACTTATTAGAAAAAGATGATAATCAAAAATTTCAAGCCGAAATATTTTTTTTATATTATGCTTATATATGGTGTTGGAAAAATCCACTAAATGAGCAAGTCATTCAAGAAAAATTACTTTATGGCTTGCAACAAGGACTTAATACAGGACACAATGAATATGTTGGGTTTCTCGCACAGGCCTATTGCGCTATCAAGTTTTTAGGAGGATGCCAGTTAGAAGAAGTAGAACGAGATTGTGAAAAATACATTCATTTTGTGGAAAAACTTAATCAAGAGTATTCTCATAAATTCTTAGTTATTTTGACAAATACTGCTAAAAATGTACGAGATATTAATCACCATCAAGATTTTTTATTGCTAGGAACTTCCCAAGAGGAAGAAGATAAACATCTCCAAGAATATCTTGACCAAAATAATCAATGGTTACTATTTATTTATTATTTCGGAAGAATGATTGATTATTATATTTTTAATGATTTTGTTGCCTCCTTAGAAAACAGTCAACATACAGAAAAATATGTAGCGGTAACAAGCGGTGCAGCCCTATTTAAAGCACAACATAATTTCTATTCATCGTTGAGTTTTCTAGCTTATTATCATGACACAGAGCAAAATGATCAAAGAAAATTACTACAACAAGTAGATAACAATCAGCAGAAGATGGCAATATGGTCTAGTCATTGTCCAGCAAATTTTCAACATAAATATGATCTAGTTGAAGCAGAAAAAGCGAGAGTCTTAGGTCAAAACTGGGAAGCTCAAGAATTTTATGAAAAAGCCATTCAAGGAGCAAAAAAATATGAATTTATCCATGAAGAGGCTTTAGCCTATGAACGTGCCTCTGAATTTTATTTTACTTTAGGTAGAGAAGAAATTGCTAAACTATATCTCAGAAATGCTTATCATTGTTACACTCGTTGGGGTGCAAAGGCCAAAGTTAAACAATTAGAAGAAGAATACCCTCAATATTTATTAGGCATCAGCAATCAAAACAAATCTAAAGGACTGAGTACCACCATTTCAACTACTGGTAATGATGGAGCAGTTCTGGATTTAACCACTATTCTCAAAGCTTCGCAAGCGATTTCTGGAGAAATTAAACTGGAAAATCTCCTAACAAATTTAATGAAAATTGTCATTGAAAATGCAGGAGCGCAGAAAGGTTATTTGATTTTAGAACAGCAAGGAAATTGGGTCATTGAAGCTCAAGGAACAATTGATAAGGTAACGGTTAATATCCTAGAGTCAATTCCCATAGAATCTATCGACCATGATAACTCAATTCCTATCTTACCCACTAGCATTATTAATTATGTCGCTCGGACAAAAGAAACTATCGTTTTAAATGATGCCACTTCATCAGGTCAATTTACCAATGATTATTATATTGTGGCTAAAAAAACTAAATCTATTCTTTGTACTCCTTTACTCAATCAAGGTCAATTAAAAGGAATTGTTTATTTAGAAAATAATTTAACAACTAGCGCATTTACCTCAGAAAGGGTTGAACTATTAAATATTCTAGCAGCTCAAGCCGCTATCTCTATTGATAACTCCAGACTCTATCAAACCTTAGAACAAAGAGTAGAAGAACGGACAAAAGAACTCACAAACACTTTAGAGGTACTGAAAGCAACCCAAGCAGAACTTATCTTTGAAAATGACCTGCTTAAAAGTGCTGAACAACCTCCCAAATTTGTCTATCAAGTGGGGGGCAGTTTACCGATGGATGCACCGAATTATGTGGTTCGACAAGCCGATCGCAATCTTTATAAAGCTCTCAGACAAGGTCTATTTTGCTATGTTTTAAATGCACGTCAAATGGGAAAATCTAGCTTAATGGTACGGATGATGAGCCAATTACAAAAGGAGGGAATTAGATGTGCAGTAATTGACTTAACTCGGCTAGGAACAGACAATATTACCCCCGAACAATGGTATAAAGGATTAGCCGTTGATCTGCTCCGCAGTTTTGGATTAATCAAAGAATTGAAAACTTTTAAAGCTTGGTGGAGTGAACAATTAGACCTGCCTCCTGTACAACGATTAGGACAATTTATAGAAAATTTTCTTCTAGTTAATGACGATTTTGATCAGCGGCAATCTGGAAAATCGACTGTTATATTTATTGATGAAATTGATAGCATTTTAGGGTTAAAATTTGATGTCTCTGACTTTTTTGCTTTAATTCGTTCTTTTTATAACCAGAGAGCGATTCAACCTCAATTTCAAGAGCTAACTTTTGCCTTTTTTGGTGCTACCACACCTTCAGCTTTAATTACTGACCCCCAGAAAACACCTTTTAATATTGGTAACGCTATTGAATTAGCAAGTTTTAAAGAACACGAAGCTCAACCTTTATTATATGGGTTAACAGAAAAAGTCAGTAATCTTCAGACAATGCTCAAACAAGTCTTAAGCTGGACGGGAGGGCAACCTTTCTTAACTCAAAAACTCTGTCAACTGATGCGGGATAGTGAGCAACCAATCCCCTCTAATCAAGAAGAACAATGGTTGGCCAACTTAGTAGCAGAAAAAATTATTCAAGATTGGGAGATGCAGGATCAACCCGAACATTTAAAAACCATTCAAGATCGCCTTCTTCAAAGTCCAAACCGACCCCAGTTATTAACCTTGTATCGACAAATCCTCCATCAAGAACCAATACAGATTGATAACAATCCCTATTTACCTGAGTTATTTTTATCTGGATTAGTGGTAAAGCGTCACGGGAAAATGGACGTTCATAATCGGATTTATCAGACGATATTTAATAATGATTGGCTTGAGCGATCGCTGTCTTAATACCATGGTTCAAAAATTTATTTATACTGAACCAGTATATTGACTTATAAAGTACTTTTGATACAACTGACAACTGACAATTGCTTTATTTTCTCTGAGTTTAATTAAACCCATACTATTAAGTTTATAAGCAATAATTGGATCGACTATCATTGGTTGATTCCCTTGACAAATCTGTTGAAAAATACCGGCAAGTTCGGGTTGTTTTTGTAAAGTGACCCAGTGAAGCTGTAAATGAGAGGAATAAATTCCCGTTGATGTAGTTGCTGATTTGATTAAATCTGGCATCGTGATTTGCTCTTGGCTAAGATGATAAATCGCTAAATGAATCAAGGCAGGATGTCCCCCCACTAAGTCGATCAACTGTTGAATTTCGTTGGTTGCTAATTCATTTAATTGATATTTTTTTGCCAATTCTGCCACTTGTTCTTGACCAAAACCCTGTAACTCTATGGGTAATCCCACATTAAAAGGAGACTGTTCTAATCGCAGAGAAACATAAGATTCTGTGGATTGAACAATAATTAAACGTAATTTCTGCCACAGGGGAGATCGCTTAGATTCTTCATAACAAGCTCTGATTAAAGGTAAAAAATCTTCTGCTACTTTCGGATGTTCAAAGACTCGATGCACTCCATCTAAAGCCAATACCAGTGGCTGTTTTATCTCTCGTAAAATATACTCTTCAAAATAAATTGTCCAACTCATTTTAATTCCTATATCTTCATCCCAATAATCATCTAATTTGGCTTCTAAATTCAACTGCCGAGCGCAATTACGGCAAATCCAGCGTAAGAACTTGTTAAAATTTGCTATGATGTCTTGGTCTGCTTTTTGTAAATCTAAACTAACAATTTGATAACCGAATCGTTGTTGACAAGCCTCTAAAATTGTTAATAATAAAGAGGTTTTTCCCCATTTGTTGGGAGCTTTAATGCGTATTAACGCCCCAGATTGTCCGATTTCCTCGATAATTTTTGCTTCAAGTTTTGTTCGTTTTAGATAATAATAAGAATTATAGGGAACAGGAGCATCTGGGTATTCTGGACGCTCATTCTGGGGATATTCATTACCGCAATACTGAAGCGATGTGGAGTTGGTAAAATGAGATTGTAGTCTAGATAAAAAATTTTTTTTATTGATCGTTTCTCCGATCAGTTGCGAGACTCTATCATAGAGTCCTGGGGCAACTACATTGGCAAGATAGCTGCTACTATAACCGTTTTCTTGGGCAATTTCTTGATAGTTCTTTTTCTGCCAAAGTCCTCGCAATAATAATTGTTCTGTGTCATTGAGACAGCGATTCTCAAGCTTGAGCAGTTGCCGATTAAGAATCTCTTGGATTTCCTCGAATTTCATTATTTTTGTCTAAGGTAAGAAGATTTGATGGAATAGATTATTTGATTTTTCAGTTCCGTTGCAGCCAGAAACCCTGAATCTTGACATAACAGCACCGATTCAAACTAGAATTGGTATATTTGACAAACAAGCTGACGAGAACCAGCAACCGACAAAATTGTGCGATGGCAACCCTGAGAGGGATTCCATTCCCCTCTTGCTAGGAAATTATAGCATTTCTTGTCAAGGTCAATTAGGGTTAGCTGAATAAATCTAAAAACCTTGTTGGGTAAGACTTTTAGACTTTTTGTCAATCAAAAAGTACCAGATATGGGAGTGGTCGGGGGGAAAATCCCTGGACTTTTTCCCTGAAAATTAGGTAATTTACCCGATGAAAATGGG
>NZ_JAPZQM010000770.1:0-3355 GCF_027530565.1 Microcystis sp. LE19-10.1B
ATCGGGGGGAAAATTCCTGGACTTTTTCCCTGAAAATTAGGTAATTGGCCACCTCAAAACTGGTAAAACCCCACACCCCACACCCCACACCCCACACCCCACACCCTGCCACCACCGAAAAACTTTTTCAGCAGACCCTAAGTATTGTTTCCGATTGTGGCAGTCATCTTAATAGTGAGGTACTAATTTTTCGTTTTGGGGGGCCAGTCGTCACGATTCGGTCGTCAATAGCAAATTAGGTTATACTTCATCTTTAAGAAAAAAGCTGTAAGAATCGACCTCGAAAATGTCTTGACCATCGAACCCGATTCAAGGTATTCTATCAGGGTAGATCAGACAGTAATGAAATTCAGATTTAAATTGGCAATGTTAAACCAGTTAAGAATTCTAATTGTTGATGATAATGAAGTAGATCGGATCGCCGTGCGCCGATTCTTAAGAACATCGGAGATGGCGATAGAAATAACAGAAGCCGCTGACTATCAAGAGGCTAAAGAAAAGATGTCCAATAATCTTTTCGACTGTATGTTTATCGATTATCTTCTACCCGATGGAGATGGTTTGACTTTGGTGCGGGAAATTCGGCAACAGGGACTTAAAATACCCCTAATTGTTTTAACCGGTCACGGAGACGAAGGAATTGCCGTAGATATGATGAAAGCCGGTGCTTCCGATTATCTGAGTAAATTTCGTCTTTCTGCCTCGCGCTTAAATCAAGCGATGCGAAACGCCCTACGCATCTATGAAGCGGAACAAGAAGTGGCGATTGCCAAACAAGAAAAAGAGCAATTGGCTAGACAAAAAGAAGATTTTGTTTCGAGGATGACCCACGATTTGCGAACTCCCTTAGTGTCTGTCAATCACATATTAGAACTATTTCAAGAAGGTTTATACGGTGAGATTACTCCCGAAATGAGTCGAGTCATTCATGTGATTATTCGCAGTAATCAAAATCTCTTGGAAATGGTTAATAATCTTTTGGAAGTTTATTGTTATGAAAACGGCGAAAAGATACTTAATTTTACTAAATTAAAGATTATCGATATTCTCGAAGAAGTCTGTCAGCAGTTAACTCCCCTTGCCCGAGAAAAAGGACTAGAATTAAGCTTAAATGCCGAAAATGCCGGGGAAATTTTCCTAACTGGCGATCGCTTGGAACTGCGGCGCGTTTTTACCAATCTCATCGGCAATGCGATTAAATTTACCCAAAAGGGTGATGTGAAAATTCATCTCATCCCCGCTACAGAGGAAGATACTTTTGTCACCATTGTCGTCGAGGATACTGGTATAGGAATTTCAGCAGAAGAACTACCCCGGATTTTCGAGCGTCTGTACTCCGGTTCCCCAGACAGTTCCAACAATGGGTTAGGACTTTATCTCTCCCGTCGCATTATCGATGCTCATGGGGGAACTATTGCCGTCACCTCAGAATTAGAACGGGGTAGTAGCTTTTCTGTCCGTTTACCTGTCTAGAAAGATCGATAATAGAAAAAATACTTTCTGCCGATCGGTCACTGTTAATGGCTTCTAATTGGGATATCTTGTTAATACAAGCGGCGCGTCAGGGCAATCTCGCGCGGGTTCAAGCTTTACTGAGTCAGGGGGCAAATGTCAACGCCACTGATGGGCAAAATACTACGGCTTTAATCTATGCCGTGCAGGGGGGTCATAGGGAAATTGTGGCAATTTTGCGAGAATTTGGGGCTGATATCAACAAAAGTAAACAACCTCAAGGTTTAAGCCCTCTCATGTTAGCGGCTGCCCTCAATCACAGTCAAATCCTTGCTCAATTAATCGCCGCCAGTGCTAATGTCAATCAGGTCAATCAAGATGGTACACCAGCACTAATGATCGCCACTTATAAGGGTCATACAGCGATCGCAGAACAGTTATTAACCGCCGGCGCTCGGGTCAATATGCGCGATCAGGATGGAGATACGGCTTTATCTGTAGCGATCAAACAAAATTACGCCGCAATTGTCCATTTACTGCTCGATCGTGGTGTAGATGAAGAAATCCGTCAACAAGCTTGGTTACAGGCTCTCGTCGCCAATTGCCCAGAAATCCTCGAATTGTTTATTACCCGTGGTATGCCCCTCGATGCTCCCACTTTATCCGGGGAGACTCCCCTAATTTTGGCTGTAGAGAAGGGAAATCTCGGCAGCGTACAAACTTTACTGCAAGCGGGAGCCAATCCGAACATTAGCACGGAGGAGGGAGAAACTGCCCTGATGATCGCCGCTGCTGAGGGATATTTCGATATTGTCCGACTTTTACTTGCTCAGGGGGCCCGTGTTGACAATCAAAATCAGGCGGGAGAAACGGCCCTGCATTTAGGGACGATCGAAGGACATTTAGAGATCGTCCAGGCCTTACTACAAGCTGGCGCTTTTGTCAATCACCGTAACCATTTTGGTGATACACCCTTGCTTATCGCCACGGTGCAGGGATACGAAGCGATCGTTTTAGAATTGTTAAAACAAGGAGCGGAGCCTAACCTAACTCAGCAGGGAGAAACACCGTTAACTTTAGCTTTACAGCGCCAATTTACGGAAATCTGCCGTTATCTCCTCGAATACGGGGCTAATGCCAACGCCGTTTATCCCGATGGCAAAACCGTCCTTATGAAAGCTTGTGAGGACAATAATAGTCAATTGGTGCGCTGGTTAATCGATATCGGTGCCGATGTCAATAAACTCGATTTTAGCGGTGCTTCCCCGTTAATGTGGGCTAGTTATCACGGTTGTCTCGACACGGTTAAAGTCCTGTTAGACGGGGGAAAGGTGAACTTAAATCAGAAAAATCAAGGGGGAATGACCGCTTTAATGTTAGCTAAATTTAATCACCATCAGGCGATCGTTTCTTTATTACAACAAGCAGGAGCGATCGAGTAGGAGTGCAAGTTTAGCGATCAGCGATCAGCAGTCCCGATGCCAAAGTTGGCACCGCCAAGCATGAAAATATTCTGATTGACGAATTGGCGATATTTCAGCCTCTATTTTCAAGTCAGTGCCTCTCCTGATATGTAGCCTATACTCAACGGATTTAGTATTACTTGCGATTTTATCGCTCAATCCGAGCTTTTGGGGGGTAGAACCCCCCAAACCCCTAGGGTTGATTCCAGGTAGGGTTGATTCCAGGTAGGGTTGATTCCAGGTAGGGTTGATTCCAGGTAGGGTTGATTCATGAATCAACCCTACCCAAACCCCCCTTTGGGGTAGGGCTGTTTCATTCTCCCATCAGAATATCAAAAGTAAAAGCGATCACTGTCAGGTAAAATGAGAAGTGAACGCAAACTTTTGAAAGATATGTTGAGCTTAATAGAAAAACTAAAACAAGTCAAGGACTTTCGGAA
>NZ_JAPZQM010000114.1:0-4343 GCF_027530565.1 Microcystis sp. LE19-10.1B
AAATCCTTATCTGGCAAGAGACTTAATTGATTAGTTCGCTCTAGATAAAAAACAATTGACAAAAATGGCTAAATGCCTTTCTATATAAGGGTTCCATCCCTTATAATCCCCGTCCATTGCATAACACAAACCGAAGAGCCACATATCCCATGGTTGCTTCCGAAAAATCCGTCCCCGATAAATTAGATCTGGATAAAATCGCATTTTTGAATTGGGCATTTTTGGCCACGGCATTGGACATATTCGCATCAGAAATGATGGCAGATTCTAGATCAGCCTCTGTTAAAGTCGCATCGGTCAAAATTGCCCCATCCATCCGAGCATTATACAAAACTGCTTTTGAGAGATTGGCCGCCGTTAGATTAGCCGCTGATAAAGTGATAGCCGAGAGATCGGCCTTGGAGAGATTAGCTCCTGTTAGATTGGCTTTTCCTAGCGTTGCCTCTTGCAGTAAGGCTCCTGATAAATTGGCTCCCGAAAGATTCGCCCCAATCAGAGCACTACCATACAAATCTTTATTCGATAAATCGACTCCCGATAGATCGCATCCATTACATTCGTTAGTCAGCAGCAATTTCGAGTAATCCGTAGCAACGAAAGCATTGGCAGGCAAACTAAAAAGGGTTAAACAAAACAGAATCGTGATCACCACAGCCGACAATTGACGAAACCAAAATTTCCTGTTCATTTTTCACTTCTAATTAAGCATTTTTTTGGACAATAAGAGGCGCACTAGCTGACACCGATCTTTCAGGTACAGCGCAGTACTTCAAGCCAACCGAAATTATTTGGCGTTGCTGAATTAGGGGATGAATTGATAATTGTCGATTTTAGATTGTGAGAACGCCTTGTCAATATTGACTTTATTCTGTTCCCTGTTTCCTTAATCCTACTTTCATCTCTTCATTCAGCAATGCCCATTAGTTAACTAAGTTTGACAGAGGGAGGATCACTCCAAGTCCCATACCCTTGTGCTTTCGCTCCGGGGGGATTAACTCCGATCGCCGACCACACAAGTGCTTCAGGATAGGCATAGGGAGCGGCAATAAAAGTGCTATCATTTACCGGAATCCCAAACCGTTCCCGCCATGCGGAGGGAAGTTGTTCCCAAGTAGCGATGTACCAGAGTTTGATAATGTTACGGGCGATGGGTCCTAGTTTTCCTGATGTCAAAACCGCCTCCACACCCTGATCATGAAAGGTTTGCAGTAATTCCTCAAATATTTGGCCACCAACGACACCCCGAACTGTATCAAAGTAAAGGGCAGCTTGGCCTGTGCCTTGCAGATGAAACTGAGAAAATCCAGTAACCGCTGCCGAGAACTCCAAGAAATACCCAGTAAACTCAGGTTTATCAATATTCACTGGTGATTGACCTCCACAAAATTTTGAACTCCATTTTGAACTTCATGGTGCTGACATTTAGTAAATCGGGGCGGCATTAACCCCGTCTTTTCCCGGAATGGGATTGCGAATTAACAGATTAGCCAAGTCTCTGAGTTTGAACATTCCCCCCACCGCAGGCAGTAATGTCTCAGGATGGCCGTTAAAGGAAAATTCAATCTGGGCGAGGAAATGAGCGTAAGCCTGCTGAAATTGCTGTCTGGCGGCATATAATTCTGAATCTTGGGGATAATCACTCAGTTTGGCATTCTCCAAGACCGGATAAACCGCGTCCCAATCTACGGTAAAGGTTTTTCCGGTGGGGTGATCGGGGAGATCTGACTTCAGCGGATCATCTTTATTGATCGTATAGTATTGACCTAATTTTAGTTGCTGGAAACGGTAGTAATGGGAAAGTTCCCGTTCTGCATCATAGATAGTTCCTTGCCTGGAGCCTTCACCTTGTTCTTGAATTACTTTTAACGCACGCTTGGCATCTTTGAGATTATATACCGGGATAATCTCGCCGGCACCATCGTAGTAATATTCCCGGGTAATTTGCTTTTTCGGATCGCCACAGAATAGATTCTGTCCCTTCTGTTTGTACTCTCGATCCAACGCTTCTAAGCCTCGGATGACCTCCGCATAAAACAGCCCAATGCTGTAATATTTGTAGGTTGGATCGTAACCAGGAATCGGCAACCATGAGCCTTGTGTCGGTCGAGGCAGCACTAAAGGTGCATCGTCAGGTACTTCTTTAGACCGTTCAATGTTGAGAAACGTCTCTACTGTTTCCGGGGAAAATTTGGCTAGGCCAACTTGAAAATCATCGGCTCCGGTAGGTAAGTAAGTCGGATAAGTGGGGATAAAATTATTGGCTGTCAGCACTCCTTTTATATTTCCCCCAACGGCATTAAACACATTGGCAGCCAGGGTGAGATGCAGCATTTCCTCCACAGCAATAGCGCGAATAATATGAAAAGCTTCTAGGTTACTTCCTGGTTTGAGGGAGTAAAGGGCGGTCATGTAAGGGGGAATGGTTGCGTGTTCTATCATCATGCCCTGAATCAGATAGTAATGCAGGTCGTCAACCGTTTGAATTAACCTTAAACGATCAGTCATCGATAATACCTCTGGTGGTAGGATTAGTAATCTGTTATGTCAATCTCAAGCTAAGTCCTGAAGCATCTGCTCAGAAGCTCGGAAAACCAGGGCGGCAAGAGGCAATGTTGTATTAGAACTGCCAATAGAAGGCATACTGCCAGCGCCGAGTAGATAGAGATTTTCGTGATCCCAAGAACGCAAATAGGAATCAACAACGGAGTTGTATTTAGTCGTTCCCATTACGTGGGTTCCTGAAAAGTGATTTCCTCCTCGGAACCAGTAGCCTTGACCCTCATACTCAAAATAGGCGGGATCTGACTTATCGTAGTGGGTATGATCTTCTGCTCCCAAGCGCTCGAAGATAGTTCGGGAAAGATTACGGGCATAAGCCATCGCCTTTTTACAGTAATCAGGGACATCAAAATGGATAACCGGACGATAATTACCGAGTTGATCTTTATATTGGGGATCGATGCTGACTCGGTTACTGGAATTAGCTGGCAATTCGCACATGAAAGCCAGTAGTAGCTGCCGTGAGATTCGGCTAATTAGTTCCTGGCGAAGTTCGGAGCCATACTTTTTATTATTATCGATCGCTTCTCGCACCACATCGGGGACACCAGTGCCTGACCATCCCCAACCATCATTGTGGATGTCAATGCCAAAGGCACATTGTTCTTTGCGGAATTCACCATTACGGAAGCTGCCAATTCCCGATGTCACCAAGGGGCCTCGCATCGTCCCCGTCACTTCGGGCATCAAAGCCCAAGCTAACAGGAAGGGATGATCCATGAGATTGCAACCCATCAGTCCACTGGTACTAGGCAAATTAGAGGACAACATCAGCCTGGCATTTTCTACCGCGTTAGTGGCTAGGACAAATAAACGACCCTTAGCCGTGCCAACCGTATAAGCAGGAGAGTTCTTATCCCGATAGTGCTTATACTCGATGCCACTAACACGGCCAGTTTCGGGATCGATTTCCACCCTGGAAGCGACCGCCTGAGTAAGAAGATGCACTCGTTCGGGAAAGGCTATTGTAGTCAGAGTCCTCCTGGCATCATACTTCGCTTGAGCTGGACAGATGGGAACACAATTGGCGTTTCCCTGGCATCGTTCTCCATACTCTACTGGATTTTTACCACTCAATCCAGTGGGAACGAAGTCGTTATCATGGCCGTACTCTTTGTAATCAGGGTTAGGTATGCCATTGCGACCCTGGGGAAAAGTGCTAAGTTTTAATTCGATCTTTTTGCCATTGAGTTCCACTGTCGTCCCCTGAATTTTCTGACGCACTTTCTTATCCAAGTAAGAAGGGGGCATTTCCCGCATGGGAAAGACATAGTCATCGTGTTCAAAAGTGATGCCTAACTCCCTTTGTTCTGCTGCATTTCCAGCAACCCCAATCTCGTACTCTGCTTGGCGGTAGTACTTCCAAAGCTCTTGATCGGTAATTGGCCAGTCAAGACCTTGTCCGTACTTGCTGCGTAACTTGAAATCATCGGGTAACATCCGTAGGGATTTCCCTTCCCAGTGCATAGTGGTTCCCCCTAAAATCCTGGTATAGGAACCGCTCAAGGGTAGAGGTCCTTTCTCTTCAAAGTAGCGAACAACATCATCAGTAGGACTCAGGACATTGGGATTTAAGGGATAGGGGGAGTTACCGTGCTTGATTACCGAACTGTAGAAAGTTTCAAGGTAATTTTGATAGCCTTCAACCCACATTCCGCACCCTCAACTGTCACATAAGCTGTCCCCCTCCAGAGACTTGAGTAAAAATACCTAGCTGGTGAAGGTTTTCTCGGTGGCCGCTAGGGGGGTCTTGAGACCCCTAATTAGGGTCTGCTGAAAAAGTT
>NZ_JAPZQM010000733.1:0-6607 GCF_027530565.1 Microcystis sp. LE19-10.1B
GTAGGGTTTTACCGATTTTGAGGTAGTCAGTTACCTAATTTTCAGGGAAAAAGTACCTGAATTTTACCCCCGATCCCTCCAATGGTCGGCACTTTTTGAGGAAAAAAAAGTCTAAAAGCCTTATCCAACAAGGTTTTTAGATTTATTCAGCAAGCCCTAGGTAGAATTCCAAGGGATACGGAAATTTGGCAATATCCAAAGGATAAAAAACTGGTTATTGTTACGAAAGATGCGGACTTTTCTGATAGACTAATGCTAGATTTTTCCCCACCCAAAGTAGTACATCTCCGTTTTGGCAATATACGAAAACGCTAATTTCATCAGTTTTTAGCTCGTATTTGGCCACAGATTGAAGCTTTGGTCATTGAACATAAATTAGTTAATGTCTATTTAGATAGAATTGAAGCATTTAGATAATTTTTCCTAACATTCATTGCGATATCGCTAAGGTGGGTAATGCCTGCCTTACTCTAGGGAAAGTCCAGTAATAATATCTTCTGGGGGAATCCCAGCTTGAATTAAATTGGTTGTTAATCCTTCTTCAAGATTATCATCTTCAATGACAATTTTATTTTTCAATAAACGAGCGTGAAATAAAATTGTATTAATCCATGCTTCTTTTTCCCAACCAGTCATAATTATTAAAAAGTTGCCTGATTCTGGATCACAAACTGGGGTAATTTTAAGGTTTTGTAATCGAGGTTGCATCGCCGATTCTTTTCTGATAACTTGAGTCAGAATATCGGCATAATTTACTGTGTTATCCATTCGACAATTATCTCCTTTTGAGGATTATAAATAATTAAATTGATTCTATTACGTTTAATAACCAGTTGGAAAATAGCTTTTTTGAAGTGTTTTAAATAAACCGCTTCACTAATGCCCAAAAAAAGTTTTCTTTCAGGTTCTTGTGAATCTAAAGCCCATTGGTATAATTGAAGTTGTCCTCTTGTTTTTTCTAATTCACTGATAACTGAAGGCGTATCAAAGTCTTTGATTTCTACAGCAATTTTACGATCTTCTTTTTCCGCAGCAAAAAAATTTTCTGCTCCTAAATCAGCTTTAAGCAAGGTTTTTTCTAAGGTTATAATTAAAGGATCATCAGTGATTTTCCAACCTTCTTTTTCTAAAGTATGACGTAATGATAAATGTAGATCGTCTCGTCTGGACATCCTTATAAACCCTGCTTAAGAGGTTCGTTTACTATTTTACTACAGTTCGCCCTAATTCGGATTTATTATGACTGAAAAAGCGGTAAGGTGGGCAATGGCCACCCTACTATTTCTATTTTCGCTTGGTCAGGCTAGAGACTAACCCTAATCCTCCTAATCCTAACAAGGCAACAACAGAACTCAGTGCAGATCTGGTAGGGTGCGTTCCCTCATGCAAGTCCTACCGCTGCAGCGATCAATTTTGGGGAACGCACCATGATCATTGATTCAAGTAAATGATAATAATCTAAAAACGTCTAGGCACAGCGACGGACGGGAGTGCGATCGCTTATGATCGAGTTGTAAATTTTTGTTACGAAGTGCAGTCAGATTGAACAATTGGTGTTGCATCCTTGGGGAAAGCTGATGTTATTTCGGCTGATTGTCAGGAATCCACAAAACGGGGTGATATGCGGAAACTTTCGGGGTTCTTCTAGGTTTTGTGTGATAAGTTTAACTTACATAGGATCGATCAATCTTTGTGTCCTCTGTGTCTTTGTGGTTCCTTCCATTCCCTCACTAAGGCGAATATATCTCAGAATACATTTTACCCACCAAATCCAAGAGAGCCGAAATCTCCATAAACTTCATTTAAAGTCCATCTGTCTAACCAATCACTGTACCAAACCGAGAGTTAGACTAATAATATCATTCAAGGTTGATGATAACGGTTCAGTGCAATCGCCCATCGACTCGGTCTGGGTTGACGCAACCTATCTTCAATAGGCTAGGTTGACGGCCAACGGTTGACCCGCTATCAGTTCTTCCAGCCTGTAAATTTAAAATAAGCAGTTGGTCAAAGCAGATCAATTACCGGTAAAACATTAAGGAAGGTAAATTTTCTTTGTGGGGGGAGGGCAATGTCCAAGCTTTTGCCAACACTTCCAGATGGCAAGGTCTGTGATTTCATAGACCAGAAAACCCGTAATGATACGCCCGAAGAATATGTTCGCCAGAACATCGAGCGTCGATTGGTGCTGGAATTGGGCTATTTGCCAGAACAGATCGAGGTTGAGTATCCAATTAAGCAGGGTAGTAAGACTGTTCGAGTGGATCTGGCTATTTTCCGTGAGGGGGATCAACACAATCAGGAAAATATTTGGATCATTATTGAGTGCAAAAAAGACTCAGTACCACCCTCAGCCAGTAAAGACGGAGTTGAGCAGCTTCGGTCATACATGGCGACTTGTGATAACTCTGAGTGGGGGATGTGGACAAATGGTAGGAAAAAGACCGTCTTGCGTCGAATTAGGACAGAGGAAGGCATTGAGTATGAAGAGCCTAATGATATTCCTTCTAAGAATGGTAATGTTGAGGAAGTTGATCGCCCAACTCGTGAGTCACTAAAGAATGCAGTTGGTGATAATTTACTGTTTTCTTTTAAGATTTGCCACGATCATATTTATGTAACGGATGGGCTACAAAAACAACCTGCTTTTTTTGAGCTTTTAAAGGTTATTTTTTGCAAGATTCATGATGAGCGTAATTTTCCTAATCCTTTAGAATTTTATGCAACAGCGAAAGAGAAAAAGAGTAATGATGGTCGGTTAACTGTTTTTAATCGCATTAGCAAGATTTTTAGCGCAGTTAAAAAGCAATACCCTGCTATTTTTGATGCTAATGATGAAATTAAACTTCAACCTCGTTCTTTAGCTTATATTATCGGTGAGCTTCAACGCTATAGCTTTCTGAGTACAAATATTGATGTTAAAGGGAAAGCCTATGAAGAACTGGTTGGCGCAAATTTAAGGGGCGATCGTGGTGAATTTTTCACACCTCGAAATGTGCAAAAAATGACTATTCGTATGCTGGAGCCGAAAGTCACTGATAAGATTCTCGATCAATCCTGTGGCACAGGTGGCTTTTTGGTAATTGCAATGAATGAGGTAATCAAAAAGTTAGAACTACAAGCAGGAGTAACTGAGCAGTCAGATCCTTGGATGCAAAATGCACTCAATTCTAAAATTCAAGAAACAGCTAAAATTAATTTCTTTGGAATTGATATTAATCCAGATTTAGTCAAAGCGACCAAGATGAATATGGTGATGAACAATGACGGCTCTGGAAATATTCTTAGACAAGATTCTCTGTTACATCCTCATCAATGGGAAGATAGTTTTCGCAAGCAATTTGCCACGGCTTTAGCTATCGATCCAAAAACTTTACGCGGTGAGAAAGATCTGGGTCATTTTGATGTAATTGCAACCAATCCCCCCTTTGGTTCAAAGTTACCAATTAAGGATGAAGAAACCTTAAAACAATATCAGCTTGCCCATGTTTGGAAAGAAACTGAGTCTGGTTGGGAACCGACAGAACAACTTCAGGGTTCTGCATCACCTGAGATCTTGTTTATTGAACGATGCTGGCAATTTTTGAAACCAGGGGGACGGATGGGAATCATTTTACCTGATGCAATTTTGGGCGCTCCTGGGTTACTTTATGTGCGTTATTGGTTAATTAAGCATTGCCGAATTGTTGCTTCGATTGACCTACATCCTGATACTTTTCAGCCTCACAATGGGACGCAAACTTCGGTTTTGATTCTTCAGAAAAAGACTGAAAAGGAAATCGCTCAAGGAACAATGTCTGATTATGAAATCTTTATGGCACAGGTGAAGGCGATCGGACATGACAAACGGGGTAACATCACCTACAGACGTAATGAGGAAGGGGAAGAGATACTGGTTCCAACTAATCCAGAGTCAATCCCTTTGATCGAGCGAACGGCAACGGGTGAAGGTGTGGCTAGACCGCTACCTCGTCAAAAGGTTGAGGATGATGATACGGATTTGGTAGCTAATGAGTTTATTGAGTGGAAGAAAAAGGTGGTACTAGGATGGTAACTTACGCTTTTAAATCTGATTACACGCCAGAGATACCTGATGATGAGTCGGAGAAACTATCGACGACGATCAAACTCAGTGAAGTCCTGGCTGCTGGTGTGCGTCTAGAGGCTTCTGCTTTTAGCATTGAGGCTCATAATGCAGTTACAGCTTTGACAAATAGTGATTTACCTCTTATTCCGCTTTATGGCAAGGAAGGTCTTTGTCAGGAAGCTCTTGATGGCTTTCGTTTCAAGCGAATTTATGTAGATGCTGAACACGGTTTTCCATTTCTTTCTGGCTCAGAGATTATTAGTTTACGCCCTAGAGTAGAAAATTATTTAAGTTGTAAGCAGACTAAAGGCTTAGATAAATTAATAATCCAAAAGTGGGACATACTAATTTCTTCTTATGGAACTGTAGGTAATATCAGTCTAGCCACTGAAATATTTGCAGGTAAAGCCCTCTCAGAAAATGCTATTCGCCTCAGAGCTAATGATCCTGATACAGCAGGTTATATAGCTGTGTTTTTGCGTAGTCGCTATGGTCGCCCTCAGTTAACTCAAACATCTTGTGGTTCAGTTGTTAGTTATATAAAACCAGAACATCTTGGAAAAGTTTTAATCCCTGATTTACAACCAATTCGCCGGATTGAAATTGGTCGCTTGATGTGTAAAGCGGGAGAACTGCGTGATGAAGCAAATCATTTGTTAGATGAAGCCGATCGCCTTCTCCATGAACGTTTAAACCTACCCTATCTCAAAGATATTACTCCGCGTGGTAGTGCATCTTTTACGACTACGATCAAAGCTTCTCAACTCATGGGACGATTAGAAGCAAGTTTTCACAATCCCGAAGCGATCGCTGCTGAAAAACAACTAGCTCAGTTACCTGTTGAAATTACTAAAATTGGCGATCAGCGAATTACTAAAGAAGTTAGAGCAATTACAAAGTTTAGAGAACGCACTTATGTTGACAAAGGTGGTATTCCTATGCTTAGTAGTAAACAACTTTTTCAAGTCGATCCAATCGATGTTAAACGACTTGCCAAGGGCGCACATACCAAAGATTTACCTGAAATTCAACTAGAAGAAAACATGATCGCTGTTACTCGTTCTGGCACGATTGGGAAAGTACAGATTATTCCTAAATACATGGCAGCATGGACAGCTAGTGAAGATGCAACTCGGATTCTAGCATCTGATGATATTAATGCAGGTTATCTTTATGCTTGGTTAGCCTCAGATTATGGTTATTGCCTAATAACACGACAATCTTATGGTTCAGTTATTGTTCATATAGATCGAGAAATGCTTGCTTCTGTCCATATTCCATTACCTGAACCAAAGATTAGAAATGAAATTGGCGATCTAGTTCTCAAAGCTAACCAACTACGCGATCAAGCTTGGCGCAGTGAACAAGAAGCGATCTCTAAATTAGAAAAACTGATTTCTTCTAAATCAAATACACCTATGAATAATCAAACACCTATCGAAAGCTTCTCTTTCGCAAATATTAAATTTGACTATAATGCAGAACCAATCTGGGAATTAGCCGCCCGACTTTCTGCCAAAATCCCCAATGAAGAATGGGCAAAACTACCAAAAGACTTAGCCCAAAACTTTGACCATTATCAACAGCAACAGGATAGTTAGTGAGAGTCGTTTTCGCCGATACAGGTTATTGGGTTGCCCTTCTTAACCCCAGTGATAATTTGCATAAAAAAGCTGTTCAGCTATCAAAAACATTGCATCCCGTCTATATTGTCACCAGTGAAGCCGTCCTTATCGAAGTCTTAAACGACTTTTCTAAACGTGGTGAGTATTTCCGTGACTTAGCCATAGAGCTAACTCAAAATTTGCGTTCTAACCCCAATGTTCGTATTGTTCCCCAAACCAGTGAGCAATTTGAACAAGGATTAAGACTATATCAACAGCGTAAAGACAAAGCATGGAGTCATACAGATTGCGTATCTTTCAAAATAATGGAAGAAAATGGAATCAGAGAAGCACTCGCTTATGACAAACATTTTGCCCAAGCAGGATTCACCGCTCTGATGCGGAATTGTCGGGTATGAGTTCGGAAGTAACGCCCGATTTTAGCAGAGAGTTTCGCCTTAAAAATCCCAACTTAGTAGATTTAGAAAAATGAGATGCAGCCTTCGTTTAACTGAATATATCGGATATAATCAAAGACAGGTCATTGAACGTTAAAGAAATACCGTGAACATCAGCCTAGATCTACCTTCAGAGCTAGAGAATGAGTTATCTACAAAATCCTCCTAAAACAGGGCTGGAGCTAGTTGCTTATTGGGAAAGCGTTGGGTTTATTGGCTCCCGACCTGATATTATCGATAGTTAGGAGCAGTCAAGCAAATTGCGCCATGAAGCTGAAACCCGTGAGCAGGCTTAGGTAGGGTTTGCTGAATAAATCTAAAAACCTTGTTGGATAAGGCTTTTAGACTTTTTTTCCCTGAAAAAGTGCCTACCATTGGAGTGATTGGGGGGAAAATTTAGGGATTTTTTCCCTGAAAATTAGGTAATTGACCACCTGAAAATGGGTAAAACCCCACAC
>NZ_JAPZQM010000018.1:0-6985 GCF_027530565.1 Microcystis sp. LE19-10.1B
GAGTGATTGGGGGGAAAATTCAGGTACTTTTTCCCTGAAAATTAGGTAATTGACCCCCTGAAAATGGGTAAAACCCCACACCCCACACCCCACACCCCACACCCTGCCCCCAGGAAAAGCTTTTTCAGCAAACCCTAATTAGGAGTGAGCGCTTGACTTTGCCGGCGGCTTGGGTTATAATTGTCTTACAATGGGATGTTTTTGTTTATCGCTGACTGCTCAGATTACCATTATAAATAAACTCTTTTTAAAATATTATTGCAAAATCTGCCCACAAAAGCAAGCAAAATTTTGCCATCAATTGTTAAGTTTTGTTAAGAAAAATCCCAACAGTGGCAAGGAAGAGAACTCCCTTAGCTGATCAGTCCGATCCCCTTGATAGTTTATCATGGCTTTTGGGATAATTCTAGAAGTGTGGGACTGATTTTTAGCTTTCTAGCAAAGACGACAAAACCACTAAACTCTATGAAAACTTGGTTAGAAGATCGCGGTATTTTACCCGCTTACGGTGGGGGGGTAATCATTGGCATTACCCTCTGTTTTTTCGGAGCTGCGACCAATACCATGGCGGGATGGTTGTATGCTATCTCTGGCACGACGATCGCTGTTTTAATTTTATCGATAATTTTACCCCGTCGTTCCCTTCTTCCTCTGAAAGTGCGTCGTCTTGCCATTGTACCCGTGAGTGCGGGAGACGATCTTAGTATTAGCCTAGAGATAGAAAATACTAGCAATCAGCCGATAAATCTGTTAAAAGTGACAGATATCCTGCCTATAGTTCTCGATCAGCCAAAAATAACCGCAATAGAAGCGATTGCCTCCAAAAGTTGCCATCATTGGACTTATTATTTACCCACCAGTAAACGGGGTATTTATCACTGGCAAGAAGTACAATTAAGAACAGCAGCCCCTCTCGGTTTATTTTGGTGTCGTCGTTGTCATCAAGCAGCGGCTAAAGCTTTAGTTTATCCCCAAATTTTACCCTTACAACAATGTCCCCTAATCGATTCCCTCGGTCAAGAGATGGAACAAAAATTAGAAAATAATCGCTATTATCAAAGGGCTAGTCAAGGACTTACCCGTAACTTGAGACAATATCGCCAGGGTGATTCTACCCGTTTAATTCACTGGAAAACTAGCGCCCGTTTGGGAGAATTGCAAATTCGGGAATTAGAAGTGTTAACGGGAGGACAGGAAGTGATTATCTGTCTCGATACCCTCTGTGATTGGCAAGAAGACAGGTTTGAACGGGCGATTATTGCCGCTGCTTCCCTCTATTTTTATGCCCATCGTCGGCAACTAAATGTGAAACTCTGGACCGGTGAAACGGGGTTAATTCAGGGGGAAAGGGTCATTTTAGAAACTTTAGCGGCTATAGAGGCAAAAGCTAGTCAAAAAAATGCTAATCTGCCTAATTTACCTGTAATTTGGTTGACAAGTAACTTCAATTCCATCGAACAACTCACCCCCGGCAGCCGTTGGTTATTTTTCCTCGCTGCCGATTCTAGGGAGAGTCCTTCACTCTTAATCCGACAGTTTAGCGGATTGGCGATCGAACCGGAAACTTCTCTACAACAACAATTGCAAAAACCCCCTCGTTGAGGAAATTTCCGTTCATAGTCTAGATTGAGAGGAGATTCTCCAGAAAAAAATGCCCGTATCCCCGAAAAAGATGTTATGATAGAAAAGACTCGGACTCATGCGATCGCAACGCCTTAACCTTGTCAGGACCGGAAGGTAGCAGCAATACGGGATGCTTGTGACTGGCGTGATCTCCGGGTCTTTTTGTTGCCTGTGACGGTCGCTGTTGTGAACGCTTTCAAAACTTTTCGATCACTTACTGCCGAAACTCGTCGTCAACTACTCTTCCTCTTCGTCACGGCGCTGTTTTTCTGGATAAGTATTACCACTCTCCTCCCCACTCTCCCCACCTATATTGACTCCCTAGGCGGTAGCAAACAAGATATCGGTTTTGTCATGGGGGCCTTTGCTATCGGTTTAATTTTATCGCGCAGTTGGTTAGGCAATCTAGTTGATCGCCGCAGTCGCAAATTAGTGGTTTTATTTGGAACTATTGTCGCCGCTACCGCACCCCTCGGTTATCTATTTTTTCGCGATCTTTCCTCTTT
This sequence comes from Microcystis sp. LE19-10.1B, assembly GCF_027530565.1. Taxonomy (NCBI): domain Bacteria; kingdom Bacillati; phylum Cyanobacteriota; class Cyanophyceae; order Chroococcales; family Microcystaceae; genus Microcystis; species Microcystis sp. LE19-10.1B. Next base: position 2,130 of record NZ_JAPZQM010000018.1, read on the forward strand.
ATTCGCCGTCCGCGCCTACCATGGTCTCAGTATCGCCGCTTTTACCACCGGTTACAGTACCCTAGTGGTGGATTTTTCCCCCGTTCGTCAACGGGGAGAGATAATTGGTTATATGAGCTTAACTGCACCCCTAGGCATGGGAATCGGTCCAGCTTTAGGCAGTTATCTCTACCAATCGATCGGTTATAACGGTTTATTTCTAGTTTCCGCCGCTTCAGGAGCGATCGCCTTTCTCTTTGGTTTCTCCATTCAAGAACCGGACTTCAAGAAAAAATTAGCCCAAATGAAGGCAGAAAATCAGACAATCGAGCGCAGTTTTTGGGCATTATGTCAAGAGCGAGCTTTTTTAGTCCCTACCTTAGTTTTTCTATTGGTCGGTACTTTATTCGGCGGTTTAGTCGCTTTTTTACCCCTGTTTCTCCTCGAAAATCAGATTCCTTTCAGTGCCGGTCTATTCTACAGTTATGCGGCACTATCGGGGGTAATCGGACGGATTTTGTCGGGAGGAGCCAGTGATCGCTATGGACGGGGTTTATTCATCACTATTAGCGTTTTTTGCTATGGTTTATCCATGTTGGTTCTATCTTCTGCCCGATCTTCCTCCGCTTTAATTTTAGCCGCTATCCTCGAAGGTACGGGAGGGGGGATTTTATTCCCTATGTTACTGGCTTTAATCTCCGATCGCTCTGGGCCCCAAGAACGCGGCCGGGCCTATTCTATCTGTATCGGCGGTTTTGATGTGGGAACAGCCTTAGCCGGTCCAATTCTGGGGGTTTTAGCAATTTCCTACGAAACTATGTTTAGTTTATCGTCAGGATTAGCTGTTATCGCTCTCTTTCTCTTTTTTACTCTCTCTAACCCCACCATACGCCATTCTTTTCTCTTCGCTTTCGGCTTAGAAAAAGATCGTTATGCTCTGCGCGGACAATTACAATAAAGCTTACTGAAAAAGTTTTTCCTAGAGCAGGGTTATTTAATAGGTTTGAGGTGGAAAATTATCGGGAATATCTAATTCAAATACTTGGTCATGAATCCGAGCCACATAAAACCCTTCTTGCAGAATTTTTTCGCGTAATTCTGGGGATAAATCCACCGCCGCTAATATGCCATAGAGTTTTTTATCTTTGTGTTCAGGAAAAAAGCGGCGAAACCGTTGCAAAATACTTTTTAATTGTGTAATATCTTCCTGTCTAACATGACTTTTAACCTCAACGATATAAGCAGTATTTAGCTCACCATTGCTATAGGCAAGAACATCAATTTCTAGGTGTTGTCCTTCTTTACTGACTCGGACACTGGGACTGATAACCTCCATACCAAATTGTTGTCTGAGAATCGTTTCCATTGAAGGAAGGGCAAGTCCTTCGGTAAAGCTGCCGAATTTTGCACCGAGTCCCCCAATTTGTTTGCCCAGTTCTTTGAGTTGTTTGTCAGTTTCTTTCTGTTGTTGGGCGTTTTCCTTCTGTTGTTGACTAACTTCCTTCAATAGTAGTTCAGTCTCCTTCTGTTGTTGACTGACTTCCTTGAGTTGTTTGTCAGTTTCTTTTTGAGCGGCAGTTAATTCGGCTAAGAGTCGCCATACGTCTTCGGATGTGGTTGCCATAGATGATTTTTTCCTTCTGATCTGGTCTATTGCTATTTTAGTCAATCGCGCCGATACTTCCTAATTTTTAAGCTTCAATGCTCTCTTTTTTGTCAAGTACATCTTATCCCATTTTAAGCGAACACTACCGTGCGATTAGCGTAAACCAAAACGCGATTTTGCAAGTGTAAACGGACCGCTCGCGCTAACACCACCCTTTCTAAATCCTTACCTTGACGAATTAAATCTCCCACGGTATCGCGATGGCTAACTCTGACCACATCCTGCTCGATAATTGGCCCCTGATCGAGATCGGCAGTGATATAATGGGCGGTGGCTCCAATAATTTTTACCCCTCGATCGTAAGCCCGTTGATAGGGATTAGCTCCGGCAAAAGCCGGTAAAAAAGAATGATGAATATTGATAATATTGGGGAAAAAGTTAATAAAATCTGGAGTGAGAACCTGCATATATTTAGCTAAAATCACTAAATCTATCCGGTATTCCCGCAGTAACTCTAATTGTCTGGCTTCCTGTTCAATCTTGGTTTCGGCGGTAATGGGAATATGATGAAACTCAATACCGAATTGATTGGCAACTGAGTGTAATTCTGGATGATTGCTAATAATTAAAGGAATTTCTGCCCTAATTTCTCCCCCGTGTTGTCGCCATAATAAATCGAGGAGACAATGATCCTGTTTTGTCACCCAAATAGCTAGACGCGGGACAGTATCGGAAAAATGTAAGGACCAACTAGCCTGCAAAGGTTTGGCAATAGCGGCGAAAGCTGGTTCGATCATCCCACGGGGTAAATTAAACCCTTCTAATTGCCATTCTATCCGCATCAGAAACAATCCCGCCGAAAAATCCGTGTGTTGGTCGGCGTGGATAATATTGCCGCCATTAGCGTAGATAAAATTAGCGATTTTCGCCACCAGACCAATCTGGTCGGGACAAGAAATTAACAAGGTTGCAGTGGTACCAGTCATAAATTATCGGTGGCAAGAATTGACTTTTTCTATCCCCTAATTGATTACAATTTCAGGCACTTCGTCCCTTTGATGCACATAAAAGAGCATTTGTCAAGAGCGATCGCCGATTAAATTTCCGGTTAAACTGATACAGTATTCTCTTGCTCAGAAGTGGCAAAATGCCGCTCGATCAGGGAGGGGACATCTTGGGGAGCTACCTGATTATAATGCTTTTTATCGGGCATAACCACCAGATTCGGCCCTTTTTTGCACTGTTTTAAACAGCCAGTTAATTTAATATTCACCGCTTCTCCCAGTCCTTTTTCCTCTAAACTACTCTCTAACCTTTGGCAGACTCTCGCACCGCCATTTTTCCAACAATCGGACTTCTGACAGATTAAGACGGTGGCTTTTTGCGCTTTTGCTGGGGCCACTTCTGGAGTTTTTTCGCCGGATAAATGCTCGATCCCTAGTACCCTCAGTTTTAATTTTCCCTTCTTTGAACAAAGACTACTTTCTCCCGTCACTTTTAGCCATGAGTGGAGAGCAATATTGAGAGGTATGTGGTCTCGCAGTGTTTTTTCGGGCTTAAACCAATATTCTCGTTTATCAACACTGATTCTCAGGTATTTTACCTTATATCCGTCCTTGAGGACAAAACCGAGGAATTGACCGACCACTTGAAAGGGAACCATGGCAGTTACAGATTTTGACATACTTTCTCACTTTTTACTCTTAGATTGCTAATTTTTCTCAAGGATTATGCCTGCCAACAGGTTTCCTGCCAACCGATTAAACAGCTTTGGGAAGCCTCTACCTGTCGCAGGACAATCCACAGCTGTAAAAGTTGAGCGGAGGCATCAATGCGAACCGGCAAAAGCTTATGGAGCGAGCATTTATCTTCAATGTCCAGGGCCTGCAGCCGGTGGTAGAGCTGCCAGCGCTCCCAAGCACTAAGAGGGAAGATTTTCTCACCTTCCGATGGCAATTTGTCTGTACTCATGGGGCTTTTAATTGAGAACTATTAGCAATATAACTCTAGGCTGATGTTCTCAGTATAACCGACAACTGCAAATAATTATCAATAACCTGAAGAAAAAAAGTTACCCGGTAGCGGCGATCGGCTAAAATCTTGCTTGTCCGCTTTGCCGATCCCGGAATCGCTACCGCCTAGAATTGTCAAAGAGATAAAAATGGAGATAACAAGATTTATTGACGAAAATTATGGATAAAAAAGCTCAAAAAACCGATAATTCAGCAATTCTCTATTTTGATGGTGGTTCTCGCGGCAATCCGGGGAGAGCAGCCGGTGCAGCGGTAATAGTTTTAGCCGAGGGTAATTCCTTGACCACGACTAGATATATGGAGAGAGCCACTAATAACGAGGCCGAATACACGGGATTGATTATTGGATTGGAAAAAGCTCAAGAATTAGGCTTAAAAAGCCTAGAAATTCGTGGAGACAGTCAATTAGTCATCAATCAAGTTAAGGGAGACTGGAAGGTAAAAAGCGATAGTTTACGTCCCTTTTATCAGCGTGCTTGTCAATTAGTTGCCCGATTCGATCGCATTAGCTGGCGCTGGATTGAACGAGCTAAAAATAGTTTGGCTGACGCTGCTGCCAATCATTGTATGGATGCGGCGAAAAAATCGCCAGAAAAACCAAAGGAAGGCGAAACTAATCTCGATATTCTGCTCCAATCCCTGAAACCAGTCCTAAATACCGAAGAATTCGTTTTTTCTTCCCTAACAGCAACAGGACTAGAACAGCTACAATTAACCCCTATCTGCCAATTTCAGGAAGAGGAAGGCATAACGGTGATTATTCCCCGTCAGCAAGCCGATCGCCAGAACTTACAGTACAAATATATTTATAGACAAATTACTCTTTCTGTGCATTCTAGTTTAGCGGCGGTGGGATTTTTAGCGGTAATTAGCGAGAAACTGGCCGCAGCAGCAATTAGCGTCAATGTCATTTCTGGTTATTATCACGATCATTTATTTATCCCTAGGGATAGGGTGACAGAAGCGATGGCTATTCTCGAAGAAATTAGCCGCTCCTAATAGTAGTCAGGAGACAGGAGGCAGGAGTCAGGAGACAGGAGACAGGAGACAGGAGATCATTTCATTTATCCTCCCCACACCCCCCCCCCCCCCCCCCCCCCCCCCCCCACCCCCCCCCCCCCCACCCCCCCGCCCCCACACCCCGCCCCCCCCACCCCCCCCCCCGCCTCCGCCGCCGCCCCCCAGGCACCCGCGCGGCCCCGGAGCCCCCCCACCCCCAGGCCATGCTCGGCGAACAG
>NZ_JAPZQM010000166.1:0-4912 GCF_027530565.1 Microcystis sp. LE19-10.1B
ATTGCGGGGATCGGGGGAAAATTCAGGTACTTTTTCCCTGAAAATTAGGTAGTTGACCACCTCAAAACTGGTAAAACCCCACACCCCACACCCCACACCCCACACCCTGCCACCACCGAAAAGCTTTTTCAGCAAACCCTATTTAACTGCCAACAATTCCACATCGAAAAGTAAAGTCGCGTTGGCAGGAATCACCCCACCGGCACCCCGCGCACCATAACCCAATTCTGGGGGGATAATTAAGGTACGCTGCCCACCGACTTTCATCGATGCGACTCCTTCATCCCATCCTTTGATCACTTGACCAACTCCAATGGTAAAGGTAAAAGGTTGATTGCGATCCTTGGAACTATCGAATTTTTTGCCGTCTGTGAGGGTTCCCGTGTAGTGAACAGTCACTTTTTGACCTTTTTGAGGACTTTCTCCAGTTCCTTCCACGATATCTATGTATTTTAGTCCCGAATCGGTGGTGACTGCTTGATCTAAATCCATGGAGATGATTTCCTTATTAATAGTTTGAGTGATAGCGGGTGGATCGATTTCTGCGGCGATCGCATTGGTTTTTTCCCCTCCACCAAAGAGGGAAGCAACGATTAAAAATAAGCCACAAACCGCAATAATAGCAAAACTGAGCAAGATTTCGCGCATTGATTTCATAGTTCCCTAACGCCAGAGTTTATTCTCTAAGTCTCTCACCTGCCGTTCTAATCTATCAATCCTTCCCCGCAGTTCATCCATTTCCGATTGTCGGGGAACCCCTAAATCCTGCAAGATATTGCGGATATAGCGTTCTAAGTTATTCTCGAAGCTCCCTTGTTCAGACTTCATCTGTGTCATCAGATCATCGACAAAGTTTTTAGCCTGATCGGAATTGATTTTACCGTCTTTTACTAATTCGTCGCTCACTTCTTTGATCTTTTCTGCCACCATGGAAGTAGTACCAATACCCATCAGCAGCAATTGTTTAATCCAGTCGCTATTATCCATTGTTTTCACACCTGTCAAGGAGACGGGGATAAAAATATCCCTATTCCATTATGGACTTTTGCGGCGGTAACGGCAGAGCGATCGAGCAGATAACCCGCCAAGGCTATCCCGGTGGAACTACCCCCATCTAGGTTTAAACCGTCCTTTGCCGACATTAACAGCAAAATTCGGGCTAATTCGCCTAAAGTTGCCCCCCGTCCCCCGACACGATTATGGATAGCCACTAGCAAAATTTTTCCTTCTCGGCTGACTGCGATCGCACTGCGGGAAGCTTGTTGATTTTGGAATGCCGGACTAAATTTTTCGGCATTTCCATCCAAAACTATGCGCCCATTCTGCAATAATAGGGGGCCAGCACCTAAAATCTGAGGATAATCAGCAAAATCTCTCGGTAGGGTGACGCTATCGAGGTTGACTCTTTCACCAATATTTAAACTAATATCTGTCTTTCGGCAGATGACTAAATAGCCATTTTCTGGTATGTCTATACTATCCTGTGGGAAAAGATTATTTAATTTCTCCGTTACGCGATCGCCTTGGACGACTAACCCGGTTTCGCGCTCGGTGAGGGGATGATAATTACTCCCCCAATCGCGAGTATAACGACTGCAGCCGGCTGTCAGGAAAGCACTATTTAACTGGGTTAGGGGAAAACGTTGTCCGGTGACAGTAATGAGAGTTTCCTCTAAACTGAGGCGATCGATCCTGATTTTACCACGATTATCCCATGCGATCGCTCCTCGGTTTAAAATTGGTCCAGATAACCATTTGCCATCCACACGAATTGCTCCCAAAGGTAACTGATTATTACGATTAAAAAAGCCGCCATTAATCATCGCTACTGCGTTACTTTCGCTATTAATCGTGATCAGGGGATTAGTGCCGCGCATTGAGGTGGAATTAGCGGTAATCGGTTTAATAGTTATCTGAGGATTTCTGGGATCGATTTCTAACCAAGTCACGGGAAACCAATCTTGATCTAACTGGATATATTTTTGATTCCAGATTAACCCTGGTTGCCAAACAATGCGCTTTTCATCCATAGCATCGGGACGAGAATCAATGATAATTCGGGGAGGATTATCCACACTGCTGATCTGTAATCCGTAGGCAGTGGGAAGGTTAACTTTTAAACGACTGATCACCCCATTATTTTCTAAGGAAGTGATCTGAGTGGCTAAGTTATTATTAGAGTTGCCTAGATCATCTTCATCGTTATTTTGATTACTGTTACTAACAGTTTTGGGTTGAAACCTAGAGATAAGCGATTGCTGGGCATTTCCTTCTAGGGTAATCACTGCTTGATTTTTTGCCTGACTAACTTGCCAAAAGGTCGGGCGATCGAGTTGAATAATAATCCTCTGTACTGCCCCATAATTTTCTAGCTGAATATCTTCAATCTGAGGAGCAGGAAAGTTAATATTTAAACTATCGCCATTAATAGTGGTTGTTGCCCCCATTTTTAGTAAAATATCCGTAACGTCTAACCAGCGATCGGGATTGATCAAATTAGCCGATAAAGTTTGTAAATTAAACCAGCTTATCGGTTGCTTTTTCGGATCATTTGTGCTAAGAAAATCCATGCCGAATAATTGTCTTGCTCCCGTGTCACTCATGGCAATTCTGGTACTATTTGCTGCTGTCCACTGTCGCCAAGAAACGGGCAAAGAACGACCATTAAGAATAATTGTTCGTCCCTGTTGCTGGTTTGATAAATCCCTAGCAGCTAAAGTTATTGGTGATCTATGATCGGCTAAAGATATAGCTGGACTGGCGATAATTATCAAGGAAGTTACCGTTAAACAGATAGATGATAAATTCAGATAATTTAACTGCATAATTATCTCCCTAAATTACCTTGGTTAAGATGATAAAGAGCAATGATTTTTTCCGTGACTTCTGTAATACTGAGATGATCGGTATTAACTTCGATCGCATCTGTGGCCTTTCGCAGGGGTGCTAGGGAGCGATTACTATCCAAATAATCCCTTTTTTCAATCTCTTGGGTTAATTCTGCGAGACTAATACCCCCATTTCCCTGCGCTTCTAAGTCTTTTAATCTCCTTCTCGCTCTTTCTTCGGGTGTCGCTGTCAAGAAAATCTTTAATTCCGCTTCTGGAAAAACATTAGTACCAATATCTCGACCTTCCACAACTATTCCCCCCGACATTCCCAGCTGTCTTTGCAGGGTGACTAACTGCTGTCGCACCGCTTTTTGAGCGGCAATTCTGGACACTTGCGCGGTAATTGCGGGAGAGCGAATCTCTAAAGTCACATCCTGCCCATTAATCTTCACTATAGTCACATTTTCGGGACTATCGGCGGGGATTATTGCTATCTTCGCTAAAGATAATAACTCGGCGATGGCCGCTTCTGCGGACAAATCCAGACCGGAATTCACCACTAACCATGTCACTGCGCGATACATCGCACCGGTATCGAGATAGGTTAACCCCAATTTTTCCGCTACTAAGCGCGTTACCGTCGATTTTCCCGCTCCAGCAGGCCCATCAATAGCGATAACTGCCCGACGTTGACGCAAGATAATATTATCAATTAAACGGGTTTGACCGATCGATCCTGCGATCGCTAACAGTCCCCCTGTCTCGATCTGCTCGATCGGTTGTAAACTCTGGGGATGGACTAAATCCAGATACTGACAGCGAAATTCTGCTACTCTGTCGAGATTTTTTTGCACAATAGCCAGTAGTTTTTCCCTTTGTCTTTCCCCTAAACGAAAACTTTCGAGAGCTAATTGCAAACTTTGGGCGATAATTGTCGCTTTTTCCCTTTCTGTGGCCGATAGATACTGATTGCGAGAACTAACGGCTAATCCCGATGTTTCTCGCACTGTAGCACAAGCGCGAATCTCGATCGCTAAATTTAAATCTCTGACTAATTGCCGGATAATCGCTAACTGTTGGGCATCCTTTTCGCCAAAATAGGCGATCGTCGGTGCAATAATATTAAACAACCGCGTGACAATTGTGGCTACTCCCTGAAAATGTCCCGGACGAAAAGCACCACATAACCCGCTAGTCAGAGAAATCGGGGGAACAACTGCGGTTATCTCCTCAGAATCACCAATTCCTAAAGTTTCCGCACTGGGAGCAAAAATAGCAGCAACTCCCAAGGATTCACACAGTTGGCGATCGCTTTCAAAGGTGCGGGGATAGCGAGAAAAATCCTCTGTAGGGCCAAATTGTAGAGGATTAACAAAAATACTAACCACAGTCACCTCCGCTTCCGTCACTGCGCGTCGAATTAGACTAGCATGACCTTTATGGAGAGCGCCCATGGTTGGCACGAGGGCAATACTGTGATCAGGGCGATAATCAGCCAAAAAAGTGCGTAAACCGGGGATTGTCGTGAATATTTGCACAGGGTTCACTCCTTTAATAGCCTATTCCACTACTATTCGCCATTCGTGCAGTTAATACTCCACATAGCCATTTTTAATCAGGGGATGCTGCCCGATGATCGATTCGGCTGCTTCCGGGGAATCGGCTTTAAATAATAACATCCCATCGCCTCTTTCTGTCCAATAACTCGTTTTTGTCTCCTGTCCTGTCTTGAAAGAGGGTGTAGGGTGTAGGGTGTGGGGTGTAGGGAAAGAAACCTCTTTCATCTGTGGGGGTGAAAATTTTTTCATCGGGACTGACTTGATTAAACGCTGCACACAAGTAGGGAGGCACAATTATTTGTAGGATGGGTTAGCGGTAGCGTAACCCATGCGGGTGTTGGGTTTCATGCTTCAACCCAACCTACGTTCATCTTATATTTAACCCACATTCCGCACCCTAAAGTGTCACATTGAAAATTTTATCTAAATCGTCAAAACGATTGCCGGCTCTGAATTACAGGCTAATTTGGTTGCCCAGCAGATGCACAATTAGCCCTAAAAATCTGATAACTCTGATACCAA
>NZ_JAPZQM010000541.1:0-9719 GCF_027530565.1 Microcystis sp. LE19-10.1B
AACCCTTATAGAGAAAGACATTGGACGATTTTTGTCAATTGTTTTTGATCTAGAGCGAGCTAATCAGTTAAATCTTTTGCCAGATAAGGATTTAGTCGATTTATGCCCCCCTATCGAACCATAACAAGTAACGAAGAGCCCTCAAAATCAGCTATACTTAATTTAAATGAAACAGCCCTAGGGGGAACGCGCCCATCGGCGTAGAGGTCGCCCACAGCGATCAGGTCGGCGAGGCGTTTGGAGCGGGAACGTTCGACGGTTCGCAACGCCAGGGAGAGATCGCCTTGGTTAACGGCGGCTTGGATCAGGTTTTCATAAACGCCGATGGACTTGCGGACAATCTCTTGGCGAAGGGCTTCACTGGTTGCCCAGGCGCGGCTTTGTTCAACGGCTTCCACGGCGACGGTGTAGCCTTCTAAGGCGATGTTCCACCAACCCTGCTGGAAACCGATATCGCCTAAGTTGCTCCCAGTTCTCAGGGTGTCAGCAGGTAAGAGAGCGGGGTTGAGAAAGGAAAGTGCTTCTCGATAATTGGCGATCGCCTGTTCTAGGTTGGCCACCGGCTCTTTCCCTAGTCGGGCCTGGGTGCGGTAGGCATTGCCCAAGCCATTGAGGTTTATGGCTAACGCCCTTTCTGCCCCGATCAACCTTTCTAATCCCAGTGGGCGGCAGACGGTGGTGGCTTCGGTGTGGGTGGCGATCGCCAGTTCTAGGTTGACCACCGGCTCTTGACCCAGTTGGGCTTGAATGCTGTAGGCATTGCCCAGATTAGTGAGAGTTCCGACTAGCTCCCCTTCTAATCCGGGTTGGCGGCAGATGGTGGTGGCTTCGGTGTAGGCGGCGATCGCCCGTTCTAGGGACATTGGCTCTTTCTCCAGTTCGGCTTGCAAGCCGTAGGCACTACCCAGACCAATGAGGTTTGTGGCTAAATCCTTTTGGATGTAGTAGGCACTGCTCAGAGCAGTAAACTTTGTTTCTACCTCGCTTTCTAATCCGGGTTGGCGGAGGATGGTGGCGGCTTCGGTGTGGGTGGCGATCGCCCGTGCTAGGTTGGCTACTGGCTCTTTCCCCAGTTCGGCTTGGTTCCGGTAGGCTAGTCCCAGATCAGTGAGGGTTCGGGCTAACTCCCTTTTAAACCTATCTAATCCGAGTTGGCGGTAGATGGTGGCACAAACTTCGTATCCATAGACGGCAATGGCTAGGTTAATGAGTGGATTACCTTTAGGAAATTCATAAATGGCATCAGCAAGACGATAGAGGAGTACCCCTATTTGGTAAGTTTCCTCTGGACTGGCTTGTTCCTTGGTATCATTTCCCCAAGCACGGAGGAGGTTAACTAAGTTTTCATCTAAGAGATGGAGGTTATTGTCGAGCAGGGGATAAATTGCTTGGCCGTTTCCGTCACTTTCTGCGATAGTTTGCAGTAGGGTTTGTAAAAAACTGATGTAGAGGTTTTGGTTATCTCTTGGCGGGTCTAAAATTTGCTCTAACTGTTGCGCCATATTCAGCAACCATCTCCCTTCATTGCTTTGTCCTTGCTGTTCTAATAAGTCTGCATACTGCTTCATCACAGCGACTAAGCCTGCATCAACTAATTCCGCGTTAGCCTCTAATAGCGCTGGTTCCTGACCATTTTCGCACTGGAAGAGCGCTTGGATTAGGGCTAAGTAAGCTTCTATTCTTGCTTCGTTCATGATTGGTTTTAGTTTTTAGTAGTTTTTAGTAGGGTGCGCCCTTCGATAGCGTAACGCACCAAATAAATTAATGATAGATGTGGTGCGTTACGACGGATTGTTAGATGATTGAGTAGGGGCGAAGCATTCGGACAATAACCTATTACTGAAACCCTAGATTTCCTATCCGAATGCTTCGCCCGTACCCCGAATTTTTCTCTAGCAAACTCAATTGGGGATGGGGGGTGAGTGCGATCATGGATTTTAAGCTATAATCAAAGATATTGATTTATCCCATGAAGTAACAATGTTATCGATTAATCTAGATCGAGAAACCGAGAACTATCTAGCAGACATCATTTCCGAAGAGAATATTAGCTCAGAAGAACTTCTGAAAAAACTCATTTACGAACATTGGCAAAGCTTAAAACCGCGTAAAACTTTATCACAACGCCGGGGAGGTCATCCTCAGCATCTTTTAGAAAATGCTCCACCTGATTTATCATTGCGAGAAAACCGCAAAAAAGTAGTGGCAGAATATATACACAACCATCATCAGCAACATCATTTATGACAAATTATCCCCCAAAAATTATTACAGAATCAATCAACCAATTCTCTAACTTCAAAGCAGGCACACGCTCAAATTCACGAGTATTTGCGGTAACAAGAGTCAGATCAAGCGCTAGAGAATGAGCAGCAATCAGTAAATCATTTGGACCGATTGGGGTTCCTGCTTGCTCCAAATGTTTACGAATTAGGGCATAGTGCTTATCTACAGTTGATTCTAATGGCAAAACTGTCAAGAACTCCAGGATGCGTTCTAGTTGCTGCACCAGACGGGAGGAACCACTTTTAACCACTCCAAATCTTAATTCACACGCCACAATGATGCTCGTACAAACGCTTTCTTCGCCGACATCCACAATATGCTGGAAAACCTGACCTTGGGGATACCTGATCAAATGTGATAGGATGTTAGTATCAAGCAGATATTGATAGGTCATTGGGTGGTACTAAAATGTAATGTCATCAAGGGGAAGCAACCCTTCATCTATATCAGGAAAATTGTCTGTAATGTCTGGCAAAGTAGTCAGCAAAGAAATTAGAGAACCGGAAGAAATCGGCTCAATGATTAAGCGATGACCTTCTTTGCGTAACAAAACCTCTGTGCTTGATAGGGCAAGTTCAGGAGGAATAGTTAAGACTTGCTCTTGTCCACTTGTTAGTAAAGAAACCTGACGTAAGTTTTGCATCTGTTGACCTCTTTGTTAATGATCACCTTACTATAATAGACGCTTCTAAGACAGAATATTCAGTATCTAAAACTTCTACTCCAAAGGTTTCAATATGAAAACGGAGTGCTGATTTCGCATCTTCTAGCGCTTCTTGATATGATTCGCCTTCGCCAATGACAACACCTTCAATACCTAAAGGATAAGCAATATAGCCATCTGGGTGTTTTTCGACAATTATTTTAATGCTTTTCATGATTATTTTTTAAATACATTTTCCCAATTCATCAAGCAAATCCATCGCCACCTCTAGCCAGTCCACCGCACCCTCTGAAGACGGCTCAGGCGTTGCTCCCCTTACCCCTTCTGGACGCGAGACTAAGGGTTTAAAATTCTCATTATTCTCGTTGGCCTTCTCTGCTAAAAAGTCCCCTAATAGCGTCGGACGCTCATAGTCCTGCCGATAGTCCCAGACCCAGTTTAACACTGTGATTACCTCCGATCGCTGTTCCGCCGACCAGCCTTGTTTATCGATATACTGCGCCATGATTTGCTGACAGTTTTCCCACCGACGGTAAGCCTCCCACAGCGCCGATATAGGTTTCCTCATCGCCAAGGACACCGCGCCGCCTTCTGGGAAATCCTGGCGCAGGTCCGAACTCAACAGAACCCCAGTTAACCAAGCTCCTCCTTCCCCTAACTCGACTAAAATATAGGCTAGAGTTGCCGGATTTAGGTCAATTTCGACCCTAATTTGGCTTAAATCTAACATTTCTTCACCAGAGTCTTGGGGAATCAATACAGCTTCTAGTTTACCTAGCTTGGGTAGTACCACTTGAGCATTATCAGCCGCCGCAGTATCTACCTCTATCCCATGCTCTTTTAGATAATCTGTCAGCACCGCCGCCGCTAAGGTGTTCTGGCGAAATTCCCCAACGCTGGGATAGGGAACCCAAACAGAGTCGGCTAAATCTGTTTTAGGGTCTAAACCCGCAAGTTTAGCTAACTCAACCAGATCATCTGTATCTGCATTAGCAAGACGCAGGTACAGTTCTTCAACTTCTCGAATAAAATCTGCATCACTCATAACGTAATACCTGACGACTTAGATAGGGTTGGGTTTTATGCTTTAAAAATAACTTAGCTAAGGCTAACTCAAATATGTTTAATTTTTTGTGTCGATAAATATCATCTCTAAATAAATTTTCTAAACCCGTAATCACAACCTGACGCATTTCATGAGTAAATGTCGCTTCAACGCTCCAGGGAACACCCGCAATTAACATTTTACCCAGGGAATCCGCTAATTCCCCAATCAAAACAGGCTCACCTGTCCTATTCTCGAACACCCACACAGGCTGATTATTTGCTCCCTTGTGACTAATTTGCGCTATTTTAAGCTGAAACTTATCCCCCTGGGACTCTTTCTGACGCTTTTCTCTAACTCCCTTTAAGTTTGCTTTCGATAAATTAGGAGTTATAGAGCCTTCTAGTTGAAACTTGCCTTCCTGTTCTCCCCCTAACTGACGTTCAATCTCTAATTCCCTTGCTAAAATCTTTTTCAACGCTTCATTTCTCAACTCAGAAGGCATTTGGCCATTCTCCAGTTTTAAGCGTAACTCTCCCCCCCGCAAACCAAACTTAACCCGTCCAAAGCGAAAATCAAGCCACTGCTGATTAAAAATAATCCGCACCGATAGGGAAAACGCCTCTGGATCAGACTTTTTCAAAAGCGAAAAAACACCCTTAGACTCAGGCGCAAGGGGTTCTCCCAAAATCTACAAGTGCAGACATTCAGGACACTTATTGTCATGTTCTGTCACCGCAATTGCCCTTGATTGCTTTGCCATCATCCTAGGCCTTTCAAAACCTTAACTGTAATAATTGTACTGTATGTGGGGTTTGCGGCAAAAAATTTGTTGTTTTGCTAATAAAGTCCCAAAACCATTTTTTAGCAAAGCTTCTACCGATATTCAGCCAGCCCTAATTAGTTAGAGCAAGCCTCAAGAATTCCTAGCAAATTAACTAAGGGGTTATCTTAATGCTTGCTGCTATCAGCTTAATTTTCTTCCTCCACTTCTGGGGTTGGTTGTGGTAAACGAGCGATAAAATCTTTCATTTTAGGATGATTAAACATTTTCTCCGTGTCTTGCAGAAGACGTTGACCCCAGAGATTTTCCTCTAAAAATTCCAGACTGACATAACGACTATCGCTAGTGAGAGCGGCCTGAGCTAATTTGATGCCCTCCTCAGTTTTTCCTTGACTATAAATAGCCACCGCAATAGCTAACTGAGGTTCTGGCTGTTTAGGATCGATTTTCAAAGCGGCCCGCCAATCTTTAAGGGCTGCTTCCTTATCACCCTGTTCGTATTTAACTAAACCAATATTATTAATAGCGGGCCAAAAATTTTTATCTTGACTAACAGCTTTTTCGTAAGCTGCAATCGCTTGGGGATATTGTGCTAACTTGAGATAGGAATTACCGAGATCAAAAAGAGCGGGGGAGATATCGGGTTTCATTTGCAAACCCGCTTCAATCTGGGCAATAGCAGACTTGTAATCTTGATTCTGAAAATAGGCACTACCGAGGGAAAATTTAATATTAGCGTGGGCATCGGCGGGAGCAAGGGACAAAGATTGATTTAATGCCTCGATACCGGGTTGCACCTGATCGTCTTGCAGATATAAACTACCGAGAATAAACCAAGTTTGATAGAGATGGGGGGCTAACTGCACCGCTAACTTAGCCCGTCCGAGGGCCGCATCGGTACGGCGAAAACGAGCTAATTGGATGGCATCTTCGGCCATTTCAATTCCCGCTTGTTCCATCTGTTCTAACTCTGGTTCGATGGCGTAGGGGAGTAGCGCTTGGGAAAAAGCCGGCGGGCTGCCAGCGACGAAAAAAACGAGCAAAGAAATGATTAATTGAAGTTTTGGCACAGTTTACCCCCGCGATAGGCCTTTTTAAATCAGTCTATCTCGCTTGGGAGTTGTTGGCTAACGAAACAACAAAGGCAACTCTAGAGACGTTAGTATATAACCAATTAACTTTTGGCTGATCGATGGCAATAACCGTGTTGGGAAAATCAAATCGCCCCCTATTTTGGATATTCGGACTCATGGCTAGTGGTTTTCTGGCGGTGGGAGTGGTTTCTTATCGCTTGCTGCAAACTCCTCCTCCTGGCCTGGAATTGGCGAAAATGACCGTTCCTGCTCAACGGGAAACCCTCGCTGTGGAAATTAAAGCTAGTGGTAGGGTGGAACCAATCCAAAGTGTCAACATTAGCCCGAAAAACCCCGGCCGATTAGTGCGATTATTGGTGGATCAGGGCATGATTGTTAAAAGGGGACAAACCCTCGCCGTCATGGATAATTTAGAGGTGTATGCCCGGGGAATGCAGTCAGAAGCGCATCTGCGGGAAGCTCTAGCCAGTCTGGAACAGGCTAAACGCAGTATTCCCGAAGATATCCGGCAATTACAAGCCCGATTTTATCAGGCCCAGGCCAGTTATAAGCAATTAGAAGCCCGTTTAGCTCAGGCCAAAGAAAGAATTCCCAAAGATTTAGACCAGCTGCAAGCTCAGGTACAAGCAGCCCAATCCCGTTTTCGACTAGCAGAAAATCGGGTTAAACGCAATGAAAATTTAGTCCAGGAAGGAGCGATCGCTCAAGACCAATTTGATGCCGTCCTCAATGAATATCTCAACGCTAAAGCCAATTTAGACGAATCGATCCGCCGTTTGGAACAAGCGGATAAAACCGCTTCCCCAGAAGTGGCTGGAATTGAGCAGGAAATGATAGGAGCGGCAGCAGCGATCGCAGAAGCGAAATTTGCCCTCGAACAACGCCAAAAAACCCAAGAAACCGAGCTTGCTCGACTAGAATCATCTGTAGCGGCCGCCAGGGCCGATTTAGAGCAAATCAAGATTCAATACCGCGATACAGTCATTACTGCTCCCTTTGATGGCATCATCACCCAAAAATACGCCACCGAGGGTTCTTTTGTCACTCCCACCACTTCGGCCTCCAGTACCGCTTCCGCCACTTCCACCTCGATTATCGCCCTGGCATCGGGATTGGAAGTGATTGCTAAAGTGCCGGAAGTAGATGTGGGTTTATTGCAGCGCGGCCAACCAGTGCGAATTGTCGCCGATGCTTTTCCTGAAGAAGTCTTTGAAGGTCGAGTTATTCTCGTGGCTCCCGAAGCAATTATCGAGGATAATGTTACTTCTTTTGAAGTGAGAATCGGTTTGGTGACGGGACGGGACAAACTCAAATCGAAAATGAATGTGGATGTAACTTTTGTCGGCCAGCAGTTAGATAATGCCCTCGTCGTGCCGACTGTCGCCATTGTCACCCGGGAAGGCAAGTCAGGGGTTTTAGTTCCCGATGCCGAAAATAAACCCAGTTTTCAACCCGTTTCGATCGGTTTGGTCTTAGACGATAAAACCCAAATTTTATCAGGTTTGGAAGCTGGAGAAAAGGTCTTTATCGATCTCCCCGAAGGAGCCGAAGATACCTCGAAAACTAATCAAAAATAATCAAAAATCTCAATAATTTTTCTTAACAAATATCTCCAAATTGTCTTTTTTCTGATCGGACAGGAGTCAGGATTCAGGATTCAGGAGACAGGATTCAGGAGACAGGATTCAGGAGACAGGATTCAGGGGACAGGATTCAGGGACAGGAGATTATTTTATTTATTCTCCCCACACCCCACACCCCACACCCCACACCCCACACCCCACACCCCACTGATAACTGATATGTTTATCATCGAAAGTTTAAAAATGGCCGTCTCCACCCTAGGGGCCAATAAAGTGCGTAGCGGCCTGACTATGTTAGGGATTATCATCGGTAACGCTTCAGTAGTGGCCATGATCGGTATTGGCCAAGGGGCGCAAACCTTAGCCAATGACCAGTTTGCTAACTTGGGACCCAATACCATTTTTGTGGTGCCGGGGTCGCGACAAGCACGCAATACCACCGTTAATTTACCGAAAACCCTAGTTTTAGCCGATGCTCAGGCGATCGCCGAACAGGTTCCCACCGTCGCTGAAGTCGCCCCGGAAATAAACGCTCGTTTCCTGATTTCCCATCGTAATCGCAACATGACGGCTCTAGTCACGGGAAGCACCCCAGAATACGCTTCTGTCCGCAATTTTACCCTAGAAAAAGGTCGTTTTATCAATAATATCGATCTAGCCCGCAACAAACGGGTAACAGTGATCGGCACTGAAGTGGCAGCGCAACTTTTTCCCACCCAAAATCCCCTTGGTCAACAGCTGCGGATCAAAAATCTCAGTTTTGAGGTGATCGGGATTTTAGAGGCGAAAGGCTCCTTTTTTGGCAATAATCAGGATGAAATGCTGATTATTCCCCTTAGCACCATGAACTCGCAACTGGTGGGCAAAACCGGACCCTACGGTGTCGAGTTGAGTTGGATTAGTCTCACCGCGCGATCGGGGGAGGAAATCCGGGCCGCTAAGTTCCAAATCCAGAATCTCCTGCGTTTACGCCATAAAATCGTCGCTGAGGATGATTTTCGCGTCGAAACTGCTAAACAGATGATCGAAATCTTCGCCACGATTACCCAGGGTCTCACCCTACTTTTGGCTTTAATCGCCGGTATTTCCCTGATTGTCGGTGGTATCGGGGTAATGAATATTATGCTCGTTTCGGTTTCGGAAAGAACCGGGGAAATCGGACTAAGAAAAGCGATCGGAGCCAGAGAACAGGATATTCTCTTACAATTTCTGATTGAATCAACTCTCGTTTCCATCGCCGGCGGTGCGCTTGGTATTCTCGTCGGTGCAGGAGCGATCGTTCTCGTCTCCAGTTTCTCTCCCCTGGCCGCCACTGTTTCCGCCACCGCCGTCGCCCTGTCTTTGAGTGTTTCCACGGGTATTGGTCTCTTTTTCGGCGTTTTTCCCGCCTATCGTGCCTCTAAATTGGAGCCGATTGTCGCCCTCAGAAGTGTCTAATTTTTTAAGTTTTTTCGGGGACGTTTTTGGCAAGGATTGCTTTTATGGCTAGGTTGGGGTCTAATGTGTGGGACGAATTTTATAATCCCGATAACGACGATAATCATTGAGAATGCGATCGTGATCAAAGCATAAAGGTTGGGGGAATTCCCAGAGATGAAAAATCCCGACTTTTTTGGCATCATCGGCAGCGATCGGTTGGCCTTTTGCCGTGGCGATAAAAACGATACTAATGGTGTGTTGACGCGGATCGCGGTTAGGATCGGAATAGACGTGAAATTGCTCGATTAACTGCACCTGCAAACTGATTTCCTCGTAAGCTTCCCGAATGGCCGCCGTTTCCACTGATTCGCCGTAGTCCACGAATCCCCCCGGAATTGCCCAGCCAAAGGGCGGATTTTTTCTCTCAATTAGTACGATCGGACGGTGGGGCGAGTCGATCAGTTCGATGATAATATCAACAGTGGGGGCAGGATTGCGATAGTTTGTCATTTTTTTCAGTTATCAGTGAACAGTTAAGTAAGTAGTTATAATTAAATTGAAGATAGATTTTGCCTCTGATCCCCCCTGCCCCCCTTGATAAGGGGGGTGCCGATCCCCCCTTAATCCCCCCTTGATAAGGGGGGTGCCGATCCCCCCTTAATCCCGCCTTGATAAGGGGGGTGCCGATCCCCCCTTAATCCCGCCTTGATAAGGGGGGTGCCGATCCCCCCTTAATCCCCCCTTGATAAGGGGGGTGTCTGACAACTTTTAACACCTACCTACTTATCAGTAATCGGTGAATAATTTCATTTAAGACTCATAACCTTCAAATCGAATCATTTCT
>NZ_JAPZQM010000121.1:0-1258 GCF_027530565.1 Microcystis sp. LE19-10.1B
AAATCCTTATCTGGCAAGAGATTTAATTGATTAGTTCGCTCTAGATCGCAAACAATTGACAAAAATCGCGGTAATGTCTTTCTCTATAAGGGTTTCATTCCTTATAACCCCCATCCATTGCATAACACAAACCGAAGAGCCTTAATAGCTGTAACCAAAATCACCTTTCTGGCCATATTTCAATTACTATCTATGGGATTTTCTTAGGCTATCCTGTAGTTAGTGGTGAAGTTAGTTAGGTCGAGACATTTTTGATCGGGAGTTTTCTAGGGAAATTTTGAAGGTAGTAGGTAGTAGTAAATTTTCAGTGGTTTCCGAAAACCCCTTTCGACTTGATTGACCAGTAGTTTAATAAAACCTCTGTGACTGCAATAAATGTTAAATATTTAGGGGAGTACAGAACAGAGAAATTGGGACGGGTTAAAGCTATGCGTTTTTATTTAGAGTACATCAATCACTTAGGTCGTTTACAGAAAAAATCCGCTCATCGTCTTCTGCAAGCGGGTTTCACGATTACAGAAGTTTTACTAGCAGGTTTGATGATGCTGATTGCCGTCTTGGTGTCGGGAAATGGCGTAATTAACCTGCTCAGAAGCAATTATCGAGCTAATGCTGAGAGTGAAATCCAAAATAATCTTAATCGTACTCTAGAGTTTGTTTCAGATGAAGTGAGACGGGCAAGAATTATCGCTGATTCTCAAGGGGAGATCAACACTGACAAAGTACCCTCAGGAGCGCAACCAGTTCTAGCTTTCCAAATTCCCGACCCCAGCAATCCCAATCGGCTGCTCGGTGAACAGATCGTTTACTATACCCGTACCACAGGCCCTGAAAGTAGCTTGACCGGTCCGCGAGTCTTGTGGCGCTATGGTCCAAACTTGGACCCTAATGGCAACTACACCACCCCCGCAAATGTTGTTACTTGGCAACATTCCCCCGTCACCGATATGTTAGCACCGCCTCCTAATGACCCCGTTTGTCTTGGGAATTTTAACCGAATCCCCGCCGCTAGTAGCGCGGTAGAGGGTTTTTATACCTGTGTTCGCCAGGGTGGTGGTAATCAAGTGATTTTGAATGCCAACGCTCGGGTAAAGATGACTACCGGTGAGAAATTTAACTACTCTGTCAGCACCGGAGTTTTCCCCAGAACCTGTGAAACATTTTGTATCGTAAGCCCCCCCCCGCGGTGCGCCCCCCCGGGGGCCCCCCCGGGGGGGCCCCCCCGGGGCCCCCCGGCGGGGCCGCCCCCGCGGGCCCG
>NZ_JAPZQM010000187.1:0-16335 GCF_027530565.1 Microcystis sp. LE19-10.1B
GGGCATACCGGAACCTTTGGGCTCGATCCAATAAACGCTTGGGGAGAGAATACCTCTACTTTTTCAGAAGCAATTCTGTCTAAGCAAGTAATCTCTGTGAACCAAGAATCCCCGTCTCTTTAGAGCGGGGAGTGTCAAATCCAGACTAACCGTTAGCAATCACCAGACTTTTAAGAACATTTTCGGTCATGGCCGCTAGTTGATCCAATTGTTCCTGATGGCGTTTTGCCTGTTTTTTGGCTTCTACCTTGCGTTTCAGGGCTTCCCGGGCTAAATCATCGCGATTTCTGCTTAAAGCTTCGATCGCTACTCGATTCCATGTTTCTGCTTCTTGAATGGCTTTTTTGTACTGGGGTTGAATTTCATCCCAACTGACCTTAAGATTGCTTAAAGCCCCTTTTAACAGGGTTTGGGCATTGTTGGGGTCGGCTCCGATGAGGGATTTTTTCAGAGGTTCGTAGAGTCCTACCGCTTGTAAATGGGTAATAATCGGGATAAATTCTTCTATCTGTTGACTTTTGCTAATACCGGTCTTACACCAAGTGGCAAAATGTTCGCAGTTGTTAAAAAGAAGATTATATTTCTGCTCCCCCAGACGACTTAGCGCCCTTTCTACCACCACATCGGGGATAAAGGAAAATCCCACCTCTACATGGCGCACCACATAGATTTTACCGCCCCTAGCAAAGGTTTCTAGGGAAGTTCGTTCGACAATCTCGCTCGGTTTTCGGTAATGAATGACGCTACCATCACCGCAATCGATGCCATGATGGGCATAAACACCCTGAAGATTGAGCAATTCCCGATAGGCGTATATTTGATCCCCTTTAGCCATATTTTTTTAGTGATAAATTAAACAAGGAGATTATCTATTGAGTCAGTTTTTCCGGTTATTAATAAGCCATTCAGATTTGGGTATTCTGGTTTTCGTGTTTTACTTTTTGTTATGAATTAAAGCCAGCAAACAGCTTAAGTCGAAGATGTTCAAGATTGCTTTAATTCATAACTTATTCTTTTAATAGGCTTTATTTTTGTATTCATGCCCTCAGTTAATCCATTGGTTGTATAATTTTCACAGTAATTATCTAACTGTTGACTCTGTGGAAGGACTCTGGTGGGGCAGCGGAGAAGGAGAATCACTAACCCTCCTAGAGGCGCGATTCCTGATTTTGAAAATATGCGCTGCCGCTTTTTAGCCAGCCTTTCGCCATAATTTTTGATTATCATCCTTGATCCAGAAGAGCCTTTTCTTATTTTACTAAAGAATGCTTAACAGAGAAACACCAGCCAGTATAATAATACAACCAAATAGTCTTTGTTTGATATTTTTTCCATGAAATAAAAAATAGCCATACCCCACACTCATCAATAAACTGCTTTGTTTCACCGCCACTGAATTCGCCGCCACCGTTCAATTAAATCTTTTGCCAGATAAAGATTTAGTCGATTTATGCCCCCCTATCGAACCATAACAAGTAACGAAGAACCGTCAAGGTAAAGTTTTATGACAGGATTCAACGTTTCTGCATCTAGTCAGTCAGTTACTGGTACGCTTCAAACTTGAATGGGCCGCTCTCAGACGAGCGAATCAGACACCTGTGACAAGCCTCTTACGGAGACTCTATGGCTAAACAATTCAACGGGACAATCGCCCTCGATATTCGTGATTCCGTACCCGATTGGGAACCCTACGCCGAACCGAAAGCACCCCCAAATTCACCGAATATTCTTTACATCGTCATTGACGATACGGGATTTGGTGCCTGGGAAATGTTTGGTGGCAAAATTAAAATGCCCAATTTAGCTAGTATTGCCGAAAAAGGCTTAATTTATACCAACTTTCACACTACCGCTCTTTGTTCTCCCACTCGTTCATCCCTATTAAATGGACGCAATGCTACCAGTAACGGGATGTCTTGTATCGAAGAGGTGACAGCGGGTTTCCCTGGTAATAATGGTCGCATTCCCTTTGAAAATGCCATGATTCCAGCCGTATTGAGTGAGCGTGGCTGGAGTACCTTCGCCCTTGGTAAATGGCACTTAGTGCCAGAAGAAGAGGCAAATATGGCATCCACGAAGCGGCATTGGCCTTTAGGTCGTGGTTTTGAACGCTATTATGGCTTTTTAGGCGGAGAAACCGATCAATGGTATCCAGATCTGGTCTATGATAACCATCTGATTGAACCTCCTTATGGTCCCAATATGGGGGATAAAGAGAACGGTTATCATCTATCGAAAGACCTGGTAGATAAGGCAGTTGCCTTTATCCAAGATCAAAAGGCGATCGCTCCAGATAAACCTTGGCTGATGTACTTCTGTCCCGGTGCCAACCATGCACCCCATCAAATCTGGCCTCAGAAGATCCTAGATTATGATTATAACACGAGCCTGGGAGATCCCGATAATCCAGAAGATTTATCCTTTGTCGAGACAAGTATCTTTAAAGATGGCTATGAAGTCTATCGCACAGAAGTCCTTGCCAAAATGAAAGAATTAGGCATCTTTGGGGATGAGGTAACAACACCCTCGGAGATTAATCCTCATGGTGAAGGTGAGCTTGGAGAACCTAACCCTGACCACACTAAGATCCAAGGAGTTCCTGCTGGTAAGACGTGGCCTCAAACTGATTGGGTAAAACCTTGGGAAGGATTAAGTCCCGAAGAAAAGGCATTATTTATCCGTATGGCCGAGATTTATGCGGCATTCTCCACCTATACCGATGAACAAATTGGTCGTTTGCTCGATTTTCTCGAAGAAACGGGTCAAATGGATAACACCATCATTGTTGCTGTAGCTGATAATGGTGCTAGTGCAGAAGGTGGGCCTAATGGTTCAGTGAATGAAAACCTGTTCTTTAACGGTATTCCCGATGATTTTGACAAGAACTTTGCCCTTCTCCAAGATTTAGGCACACTGAAAACCTATAATCACTATCCTACAGGATGGGCTTGGGGCTTTGATACGCCTTTCAAATACTGGAAACGTTGGTCAGGTTATGAAGGTGGTGCTGCAACTCCCTTTATGATGTGTGGACCGGGTATCGCAGATACGGGGATTCGCAAACAGTACATTCACGCGGTTGACTTAGTACCTACCCTTTACGAAATGTGTGGTGTAGAACCCCCAGAAGTGGTTAAAGGTTACACCCAAAATCCCATTGAGGGAATTAGCTTCGCCTATACTTTCGCTCCCGAATATGCTCAACCTGAGTAAGCTAAACGGCGCTTAACCTGCATGATCCAATAGCTATAACCCTTTTGGAGTCTATATCGGTGATCCGAAGTAAAAGCCGTTTAGCTTATCAATTTGCTTACAGACTCTCTGACGAGCAAAAACCCAAGGATGCCAATGGAAAACCCAAGAAAGTGCGAGAAACTCAGTTCTATTCGATGTTAGGAACAAGAGGAGTCTGGTATAAAGGTTGGCACGTTTGTACTGTCCATGCTCCTGCGCCTTCTAATTGGGGTAATTTTGAGAAGGATATCTGGGAATTGTACTGTATGGATGGGGATCTGAAATTGGAATTAACTCCCGATCCGACTCAATCTCGTAACTTAGCTAATGACCCGAAATATGCCGATAAACTCGAACAGATGAAGTATATGTGGTTCGTGCAAGCAGGGTTATACAAAGGTATGCCTATTGATGATCGCTCGGCTATGGGTGGAGATCGTCCCCAATTACGTCCCCCAGCATTTGCTCAAGATGACCCAAAGGATGCTACCTTCAGTTACACCTATTATCCAGGGGGATCAGAAATTCCCGAAGCCGTTGCTCCGAATACCCGAGGTCGTTCTTACGAAATCGAAGCCATTGTTGATTTCTCCACGGGTGAGACTCCTAAAGGGGTAATGATAGCTCATGGAGGAAGTTTTGGTGGATATAGTTTCTATATCTACGAGGGCAAACTCTGTTATGTCTATAACTGGTTAGGACAACAGCAACAGAAGATCACTTGTCCACTCTCTAATCTTGCCGACGAGGAAAATACACTCAAAGTTGTATTTAACAAGAAGCCCAATCAACAACCGGATAGCAAGTTTGGTGGTAGTACCATAGGAGAGGTACAACTCTATATCAATGGTATTAAGCAAAATACCACGATTGAGGAAGCTTTCCCAGAATATCCTGATCAATTCCTGACTCAACCGGGTAAGTTTGGGGCGGGATTTAATATTGGTCGAGATCCCGGACAGCCTGTATCATCAGACTACGAACATGAGTTCGAGTTTTTCGAGTTTGAAGGTGCGAAGCTGAAAAAAGTCATTGTCACGATTAAAAATGACGCGGGCGCGGGCGCGATCGATCCTGAGACAGAATTAATAGGGATGTTGTGGCGTGACTAATCTGCTTAGTCTGTAGCATAGACCCGATTTGCTTTCAAAGCTGTAGGGGTAATTTCTGCATTGCCCCTACCCACTCTAACCCTTGATAAAATAAAGGCTATATCTTGAGTATGCAAATATCTCAAAACCCCTCATCTGCTCCAGGTAAACCTCCCCATAAAGATCTGATCTGGATTCCGGGGGGAACATTTGAAATGGGGTCAAACAGTCGTAAATATCCTGAAGAAGGACCCGTCCACACCGTAACCGTTAGCGGCTTTTGGATGGATAAATATTTGGTCACTAATAAACAATTTAGAAAATTTGTCAAAGAAACAGGATATATTACCTTTGCTGAAAAACCACCGAAAGCAGAAGATTATCCTAATGCTGATCCTGAAATATTAGTTCCCGGATCTGCCGTTTTTGTGAAACCAGATCGTCCCGTTGATCCTCGTACTGTCTGCTGGTGGCAATATATGCCGGGGGCAAATTGGCGACATCCCGAAGGTACTGGAAGTTCAATTAAAAATCGAGAAAACCATCCTGTAGTACATATTGTCTATGAAGATGCCCTTGCCTATGCAAAATGGGCAGGAAAAGAACTCCCAACTGAAGCACAATGGGAATTTGCTGCACGAGGGGGTTTAGAGGGGGCAGAATTTGCTTGGGGTGATGAATTTATGCCTAATGGTAAAGTCATGGCTAATACTTGGCAAGGACAATTTCCTTGGCAAAATCTCCAACCTCATGCACCCGGTCCAGAAGCAGTAGAAAGCTATCCCCCCAATGGTTATGGACTTTATGACATGATAGGTAATGTCTGGGAATGGACACAAGATTGGTATCAGGAACAACATCCCAAAAACCCGACTAAAGCCTGTTGTACCCCGAAAAATCCCCTAGGCGGAACCGAAGAAGATAGTTATAACCTCAAACTTCATCCCTCAATGCGAAAACCCCGTAAAGTCCTCAAAGGAGGCTCTTTCCTCTGCGCCCCTAACTACTGCGCTCGTTACCGTCCCGCCGCTCGCCATCCCGAAGATATCGACACTTCTACCAATCATATCGGTTTTCGCACAATTTTTTGTCCTGATTAGAATTTATTACCGCTCACAATGACAATTAAGATGGCTCATTATGTTCTATTTTTAAAAGTTTCAGAGGGAAAATAACCAAACAGTTGTTTATAATCAGAGGCAAGATGTCCTCGCTCAAAAAAACCTAATTCTTCGGCAATTTGATAAATTAACGTTAGTTCGGGGTTTTGGGTAATGGATTGATGTAAGGCGTTAAGACGAAGCTTTTTAAAATAATTTTGAGGAGACATTTCTACTCTAGCTTATATGACGCAGCCAAGCACTCTAAGCGATCGTGCTTATATGTCGCCCCAAGAACGAGATCTGGCCTATAAGAAAATGCGTGAAGATTTTGAAGGCTACAAACGTCGTTTAGGCTGCTAATAGTCTAAATTTAGATCTCTTAACTGAAGTTTAATTAATAATTTTTGAGGCGCGTTTCTAACGTGCCTTTTTTCAAAATTTTATTTAAACTTTGGCGATTATAATTGACATTAATTCCTTGCATTTTCACGAGCGCACTTAGGTGTCTCATGCCAACGATACTTTTAGCCAGCACAAAACCTACCCAGCAGCACATCAAGGTAAATGTACTTATGTAAAATAATCATTTTTGGGGAGTGGTTTGAGAAGCTATTTCATTAGTTTTGGTAAAATTATAAGCCTGGCTTATTCACCCTTATTAGGGTATATTTAATTTATGTTCCTATCTATAAAAGCAACTTTTGTATAACTTCTTTCCATATTTGAAGATTTACAGCTTGTCAAAACCTATTGTAGCATTTATCTTAATGGTGAGGCACGAAGTTTTCCTCTGGTGGAGTCGGTCATCAATACCAAATTAGGTTACACTTCATCTTTATGGGAAACGCTGTAAAAATTATCGAGGTAGAAATTGAGAACTATAGCCTAAACACCAGCGATTCAAGCCCCTTTTTGACTGTTAACCCCCTTAACCCAGAGATTATGGATGCTTTTAGTCCCTTTCCCCCTGACTGGACAGAGAATGCTGTTCACGCCTACAATTTTTGTTGTCCTTACTGTGGGGCAAAAGCTAAAGAAGCTCAGGCCGTTTGGATCAATCGCCGCGCACCCGTTTTAGGAGAAGATTCTCGACGTAAATGGCAGGAATTCTATCATTGTCAATGCGATCGAGTTTGGTGGGCCTGGAGTAGTGATCGACCTGCCGAAAATAAGTAATTCTGAATCGGGAATGGAAAATATGGCCGATGTTTATGTTTCTTGGGATGAATACCATCGTCTGATCGAAAAATTAGCAGTAAAAATCGATCATTCTGGTTGGCAATTTGCTCAGATTGTCTGTTTAGCTAAGGGAGGATTGCGCGTCGGTGACATTCTCTGTCGTCTTTTTCGTCAACCCCTAGCCATTCTTTATGCTGCTTCCTACGGGGGGCAAAATCATCAAATTCGGGGAGAATTAACTATTTCCTCGAATTTAGCCATGATCGAACCCAAATTAAAGAGTCCCTTGTTATTAGTGGATGATTTAGTCGATTCGGGAATCACTCTCCAAAAAACCTCGATTTTGTTACAGGAAAAATACGGGATTACCAATATCAAAACTGCGGTGATCTGGTACAAAGCGGCATCAAGAATCAAACCTGACTATTATGTGGAATATTACCCCGATAATCCTTGGATTCATCAACCCTTCGAGCGTTACGAGTTAATTACCCCCAAAGACCTCCTAGAATAAATTCAGTTTAGCATCAGCGGTAGAGAGTTTCCCCTTAAAAATACCACCAAAGAAGATTCATATCTGAAATCGGCAACGCCATCTATTCTCCGTAGGATTCAGCAGTAATTTTGCCCCGAAAAACGATGTAATTATAAACTGTATAGGCTAGTAAAATTGGGATTAAAAAACCCACAAAAGTCAGCATAAACACCAAAGAACTAGGGGCGGCCGCCGCTTGATAAATTGTCACTGACGGGGGAATAATATCGGGGAAAATCAACAATCCCAAACCGATAAAAGAGAGCATAAACAGCAATACTGTCCAGACCATGGGGGTGTTTTCTTCCTTTAGTTGCAAACTCCGCAGTAATAAACCCAGTAAGACCACAGCTAAAATCGGGATGAGGATAAAGATGTAAATTAGTCGAGGGTCAAATAAACGCTGACGGATATGGTCAGAAAGCAGCGGCGTACTGATGGTGATAAAGACAGCACCGATAAAAGTGGTAATAGCGGCAATTTTTGCCGTTTTATAGTGAACTTCCTGTAAATTACCCGTAGTTTTCAGAATTAGGTAAGTGGAACCCACTAAAACATAAGCTTGGATTAAAGTTAGAGAAACTAGAATTGATCGCCATGTTAACCAATCAAAGGGACCGCCGGCAAAATGACCCAATTCATCCACTTTAATGCCCTCAAAAACCGCACCGAGGGCGAATCCTTGCCCCAAAGCGGCCAAAAAACTGCCGAGTCCGAAGGCATAATTCCAGAACAACTTGCGACGAGAATGTTCACGAAACTCGAAGGAAACAGCCCGAAATAACAGCCCCACTACCATAATCACTGCTGGCAGGTATAAAGCGTTTAAAATTGTCCCGTAAGCTAGGGGAAACGCCCCAAACAGGGAACCACCCATCAAAACAATCCAAGTTTCGTTAGCATCCCAAACATTGCCCAAACTGGTCATTAAAATACTGCGACGCTTCTCGGAGGAGGAAGTCAGGGAAAGAATTCCCACCCCCAAGTCAAAACCATCGAGGAGGACGTATAGAAACAGGAATAATCCCAGAATAAAAAACCAAATTTGTGGCAAAAAATACTGTAACGGTTCCATAGTTCCTCCTATTGTTGCGCTTCTAGGGAACGAGGATTTAGTTCTGGTGAGGTCACTTTTTCCTGTTGAGTCCCCGGCAGTGGTAAGTTAAGATTTGGTCCCTGACGGATAATAAGACTACCGAAATAGAGAGCAGAAACCAAGAAAACGACATAAATCGCCGTAATTCCGATTAAAGAGGTTAAAATCTCGCCTGCGGGCAGTTTAGAAGCAGCATCCACTGTCCGGATTTGATTGTAAACCGTCCAGGGTTGACGACCGACACAACGGACAATCCAACCGGTTTCAACCGCAAGATAACCCAGAGGGGCCGCAAAAACCCAAGCGCGCAGTAACCATTTTTGACTGTCGATTTTTTCGTTACTCAGTTGACCGCACAGCCATTGCCCGACAGTTACAGTCATTAAAGAAGCAAGAAAAAGACCGATAGCGACCATAATCCGGAAGGAATAATAGATTAGCCCCACCATGTGCGGTCTGTCTTCGTATTTCCACGTTTTTAAGCCGAGAACAGGTTCCGATAACTTGGGTTTTAACTCCAAAAGATAACCCAAAGCATTAGGAATTTTCACTTCCCAGCTATTTGTCTCCGCTTTATCCTTGGGTAAAGCAACCAAACTCCAACCGGCAGTTTCTCCCGCAGGAATAGTTTCCCATTGCGCTTCCATGGCGGCTAATTTAGCCGGTTGATAGTGATACACTTGTTCGGCACTAAGATGACCGACAAAAATTTGCAAGGGAGCGATAACAATCGCTAGAGTAAGAATAATTTTGAGAGAACGACTAAAAAAGCTAATGTGACGTTTATTGAGCAAATACCAAGCACTAATCCCACCAATGACGAAAAGAGAAGTTTCCAGAGTTGCGAAAAACATATGCAGGAAACTATTAACCATGAAGGGATTGAGAATCGCTTGTAGGTAGTCCTGAACGATAAATTTACCATCCACGAAGATGCCACCGGCGGGGGTTTGCAGCCAAGAATTAGCGGTTAAAATCCAGAAAGTGGAAAGATTAGCCCCAAAAGCGACGAGAATTGTCGCTAGGAAGTGAATTAACGGGGGAACTCGTCCCCAACCAAACAGCATAATTCCTAGAAAACTAGCCTCTAGCATAAAGGCCATGGTTCCCTCGAAACCGAGGATAGTTCCGAAAAAGTCCCCCACCGCTTCCGAAAAAGGCGCCCAATTCATGCCAAACTGGAAGGCCATGGGTAAACCAGAAGCAACTCCAATGCCGAAATTGAGAATGTAGAGTTTTGCCCAGAAGCGAGCGTGATGATAGTAGTCAGGATTGCGGGTTTTTAGCCATAATCCTTCGACAATGACTAGATAAATGCCCATACCAGTGGTTAACACCGGCCAAAGCATATGGAAAATAGCGGTGATGGCGAATTGTATCCGCGACAAAGCAACGGGATTGGCAAGTAAATCCATGATTACAATCTTTAAACGATCGTGAAAATATGATAAGCACCTATAATACTTAGCCAGTAATACCCTGAAAAGGCAAGGGTAAATAGGGATTATATAGATTGTTTTTAGATTTATGCGATCGCTTTGGTGTTAGTCAATGACTTAGTTGGTACTCTTGTATTATATTGGGGGGAAAACTCAGAAAAATTGCTAGAATATTAGCCTGATTAATTAATTTTCCCCTCGATCGAGTATGACTTTCTCCTCAGCCGCAGACTTTCAAGATGAATTTGATGTCATCGTCGTCGGGGCGGGCCATTCCGGCTGTGAAGCGGCCCTAGCTTGCGCCCGTCTCGGTTGTCGTACCCTTCTCCTCACTCTTAATCTCGATAAAATCGCTTGGCAACCCTGTAACCCCGCCGTCGGTGGTCCGGCTAAATCCCAATTAACCCACGAAGTGGACGCTTTAGGCGGCGAAATTGGCAAAATGTCCGACCGCACCTATCTGCAAAAACGGGTTCTTAATGCCTCTCGCGGGCCGGCAGTCTGGGCCCTACGCGCCCAAACCGATAAACGGGAATACGCGGCGGTGATGAAAGGTATCGTCGAAACCCAAGCCAATCTGGTTATTCGGGAAGGCATGGCCACAGACCTGATTTTAGGGGCAAATGAGCAAGTTTTAGGAGCAGAAACCTATTTCGGCACTTGTTTCGCCGCTAAAGCCGTCATTTTAACCACTGGCACTTTTTTAGGCGGCAAAATCTGGATCGGCGGCAAGTCTATGGCAGCCGGACGGGCGGGCGAATTTGCGGCGGTGGGTTTAACAGAAACCCTAAATCGTCTCGGATTCGAGACTGGTCGCCTAAAAACTGGCACTCCTGCCCGTGTGGATAAGCGTTCGGTGGATTACTCCCGTATGGAACCGCAACCGCCCGATGACGAGGTACGTTGGTTTAGTTTTGATCCAGAGGTGTGGATCGAACGGGAACAAATGAACTGTCATCTCACCCGCACCACGGCGGCAACTCATCAATTAATCAGAGATAATTTACATTTATCCCCCATTTATGGCGGTTTTATTGACTCCAAAGGGCCGCGTTATTGTCCTAGTATTGAGGACAAAATCGTCCGTTTTGCCGATAAAGAAAGTCATCAAATTTTTATTGAACCGGAAGGGCGCGATATTCCCGAACTTTATATCCAAGGCTTTTCAACGGGACTGCCGGAAAATGTTCAATTAGCAATGCTGCGGACTTTACCCGGTTTAGAAAACTGTGTGATGTTGCGGGCTGCCTATGCAGTGGAATACGATTATTTACCGGCAACTCAGTGTTATCCAACCCTGATGACGAAGAAGATTGAGGGGTTATTTTGTGCGGGACAAATTAACGGGACAACCGGTTATGAAGAAGCGGCAGCCCAGGGACTGGTGGCGGGGATTAATGCGGCCCGGTTTGCTTTAGGAAAAGAGTTAATTGTTTTTCCCCGGGAGGAAAGTTATCTAGGAACTTTGGTCGATGATTTGTGTACCAAGGATCTGCGGGAACCTTACCGGATGTTAACCAGTCGTTCCGAATATCGCTTAGTATTGCGATCGGATAATGCCGATCAAAGATTAACACCTTTAGGGCGAGAAATTGGCTTAATTGATGACCGGCGTTGGCAATTATTCCAAACTAAACAAGCTAATATTATCGCTGAAAAAGAACGCCTACACGAAACCAGAATTAAAGAACGGGATCAGGTGGCAATTGCCATCGTTAAGGATACAGAACAAAAAATCAAAGGTTCTCTCTCTTTAGCGGATTTACTGCGTCGTCCTAGCTTGCATTATCTCGATCTTGATCGTTATGGTTTAGGTAATCCCGATATAAATTTAGCCGAAAGAGAAGGGGTAGAAATTGAAATTAAATATTCCGGTTATCTGAAACGACAACAAAATCAAATTGACCAAATTAGTCGCCACAGTAACCGTCATTTATCCCCCGATATTGACTACATGAAAATCGAAACTTTGTCAATGGAATCGCGGGAAAAATTAACAAAAATTAAACCCGCCACCATCGGCCAAGCCTCGCGAATTGGCGGAGTTAATCCCGCAGATGTTAACGCTTTGCTGGTGTATCTAGAAATGCGGCAGATGTCGGGAGTTAAAAGTTAGGAAATAATCTCGATTTTAAGCGATCGAGAGTTATCATCGGCTGCTTAATTAGGGTTTGCTGAATAAATGTGAAATGTAGGCAAGGTAAGGGTTTTGTGGCTTTTCTCGCGAAACAGGTGCAAGATTTTGAGAGAATCATGCTTCAAAACCTTGCGTCTTCATCGGCCCGCCTCCTGTAGGGGCGAAGCATTCGGGCAATAACCTATCGGTGAAACCGTAGATTTTCTATCCGAATGCTTCGCCCGTACTTTTTCAGCAAACCCTAAGTGGGTGGGTGGAATTAAATATAAAATGAACGTAGGTTGGGTTGAAGCATGAAACCCAACGCCCGCATGGGTTACGCTACCGCTAACCCATCCTACAAATAATTGTGCCTACCTACTTAATTAGCAGCCCCAATCAAAATAAAGGGCGACCAAAAATAAGGATGGCTTTTAATTTGACTCAGTTTGGCCTGTCGCATGGCTTCACTTTTAGTCATGCCATTCTTGAGATTTTGATAAAATTGGGTCATAATTTCGTCACTGGTATTATCTTCAGCATTCCAAAGACTGGCTATTACTGATTTAGCACCGGCTCTTTCTAGGACGTAAGCAAGTCCTGAAATTTCCTGGCCGTCTGCGTTGGCTTCCTTGGCGGTTTGACAGGCACTCAGGGTGATTAATTCGGTATTTTTTAAGCCTAATAATGCGGCATCAGCGATGTTATATTGCTCTTTATTGGCGAAAAGAATAGTATTAGCTTGCATATCCAAATTAGGACAGCCAGCGAGGTCAAAACAGCCGTGAGTTCCTAAGTGTAAAATCGAGAAGCGAAAGGCTTGTTTTTTGAATATATCTAGAGTTGCGTTTGTACCGAGATATTTTTCACTTCCCGGAAAGATTTTGCTGATACTTTCTGCTTCTATTTCTGTGCCTTTAAGATCAACTTTTTCTTTTTTCTCCGTGTCAAATAGAAAAGGTTTGGGATTAGCTAGAGCTAAGGCTTTGAGAGTGGAGCGATCTGTTTTCGTTTTTTGAGTAGCAAGAGAAGAGGTCGAGATACGAGTTAAATAATAAATCGGATATTTTTTTAGGAGAACTTGGTCATTTTTCTTATCGTAGAGAGTTTCAAAGGGAATATAGCGCAGTTGTCCGGTAGCGATAATAGCGATATTTTTCGGGGAACTGGTGGCGATTTGGGACTCAATGGGACGGATTAAAATCTCGTATAATTTACTACCGGTAACGAGGTAGTCGGCATTTTTATAGTCGGCTAATTGGGTACGGTATTGACTGACAAGTTGATTAAAATCATCGCGTTTTGCATCACTTTGAATAACGATTAATTTTTCTCTAGTAACGAGAAATAGAGCGACTTTATCGCGGAGGGGAACGGGTTGAATAACGAGGGTATCAGGAGCGATATTTTTCTGGAGTTGGGCGATGTCGGTGGGTTTAGTTTCAAAAAGTTCAGCAATTTCAGGATATTTATCTCCGATAGTTTCCGCATTTTTATACACTTTCTCCTCCAATTGTCGGATCTGTTGTGCCAGTTCTTGGGAGTATTTATCCTGTAGTTGTCGGCGCATTCCTTCGAGTTGTTGATTGTCGGTGTTCCAGTTATCAAGTGCTTTTTGTGCATCGGGATCAGCAACTTTCGCATTAATCAGGCGATTGTAATCGGCGAGATCGGCAGTAGTGGCGAGGTTGCTCCATTCAAATGCTTTTTCGGGTTGATTTTGCTGGATGAGGAGGTCAATGAGGTGAGGAAACGTTTCTAAGACATAAACATTACCTCCCCAATGCTTTTCACGGTATTTACGAGGTACGTCACGACGTGACTCAATAATAAGATTAGCACTTTGCTCTAAATAGCTTAAGGCTTCGCTCGGACGATTTAGCATCTTGTAAGCTATACCAATTTTGCTCAGAACCATCTCCTTATTGCCTTTATATTCTTGTCCATAAGTTTTAATAAATTCTGATAACGCCGATAGATAGTAAGTAAGTGCTTGTTCATTATTTCCTTCCTTCATATACAAATCACCAACTTCCAAATTACCTCTAACTCTTGTAACTTCGGCGAATCTAACCGGTAAAGAAAACATTTGATTATAACAATCTAGTGCCTTCTGCTTTTCATCAAACTTGACGTATACCTGACAGAGAGCCTGAAGTGAATTGCCTTTAATGAATAGAATATATTCGGATTTTGTGAATTCCGACAGAGTTTTATCCATAGCCAATTGATCAAGAATAAGAATACCCTTCTGCAAGTAACTAATCGAATTCTTTTTATCATCTAATTCAGCGTAAGTACGGCCAATCTTAACGAGATATGCTGATTCTGTTACACGATTTACTAGAGGCTGATATTGAGATTGATGTATAGTTAGTGCTTGTTGGTAAAAATTAAGACATTCTAATGTATTTCCATAAGATTCAATAGGCTTTTGGTACTGTCCAAGAGAGTAGTAAGCATTTCCTACTGAATATATACAAATATCTCCTAATGTGGAAAAGATAAATTCTTGTTTTGGTTTATCTCCTAATTTTTGATAACCAATGAGTGCTTTTTTTAGGTTTTCACTAGCCGATTTAATTCTGCTCTTTTCATTGATTGAAAGTGGCCTTATTAATTCTGCTGGTTCCGAATACCATGCTGTTAGAGCTTCATTAAATATTCGGTCAGTTTCTCTACGGAGATCGAATTGGTCGGTAAAGGTTCGAGCGATTGCTGCCGGGATAAAGGCGTATTCTCTCCCCCTATCAATTCGTTGAGATGCGGTTCCTATCGCCGTATACAGTGATTCTGATTGTCTAAAATAGTCAATAGCCTTTTGGTACTGTCCAAGAGAGTAGTAAGCATTTCCTAAATTAAATAGTATTATTGTTTTTAAATTAATGGGTCTTATGTTTATAAAGTCATCGAATAAGCCATCACCATTAGAATCGTATTTATTCAAGATTGCTAAAGACTGTTCAAGGTACTCGATCGCCTTCTGGTACTGTCCGAGGGAGTAGTAAGAAAGTCCTAAGCCACCTAAAGAATTAGCTTCCCCAGCGCGATCGCCGACATTCTTCATGATAGCTAAAGACTGTTGATAAAACTCGATCCCTTTTTGGTAGTTTCCGAGGAAGTTATAAGTGTTCCCTAACACAAATAGTATTATGCCTTCTTCTTTTCGATAACCGTTTTCTCTCGTCAAAGCTAAATACTTTCGATAAGACTCGATGTCTCGATAGCCTATTTCCTGGATAATAGCTAAAGACTGTTGCTGATAGTCAGTTGCTTTTTTATACTGTCCGAGGGATTGGTAAGCAGCTCCTAAATTCCCCAAAGAAATGGCTTCTCCTTCGCGATCACGAATCTCCCTCGCAATAGCTAAAGACTGTTGATAAAAATCGATCGCCTTTTGGTACTGTCCGAGAGACTCGAAAATGATTCCTAAGTTGCCTAAGTCAATGGATTCCCGTTCGCGACTATGGATCATTCTATTGGTAGCTAAAGACTCCTGAAGAGATTCAATCGCCTGTTGAATCCGTTGCTGCAAAAGCTGATCGGCTTCTGCTTTCCTCCCATCCGTATTTTGCGCTATTACCGCAGGGACGAGAGAGGAGAGTTTCCCGTTAACAACTGGTAGGGTGACGGTAGCCACTAGGGAAAGGGTAAGTAATGCGTAAAATTTGGGATTCATAGTTATTTCCGCTATCAGTTATTAGTTAATCTACCTCATCATGAGTTCCAATGTTAATCAAAACTATCCTATCTGTTTTAGTTTTTTCGTCTCGTTCTAAATAGAAAATGATGCGGCAATCATAACTACTTCCCATCTACAAAAGGGTGATTCTTGACAATCCCATAAGCGTAGGCTGCTGCCAAAGAAGCCATGTCAGGAGGCGACTCAGAATAAGCCAGAAAATTTTGCGGTCGGGAAAGTGCGCTTTCTAGCAACCCCTCATCTCGAATACCCTCTAATCCACCATGCTCGGCTATTTGGCGGTGATGAATCGCGAGAGCTACCCCATCAGCTATCCAGATTAGCTGGTTCATGAGCCTAAGTTGCCAGCTTTCTCAAAACATTCCAGTCTTCGCGCATCACTTCCTCCGCCACTTCCATTTGCTGGACAAATTCGGGGTCGTAGGGTGTAAGCTCAAAGCCATTCGGCGTTTCCAAGACGTAGAGCATATCGCCTTTACTAAGGCGCAGCTTCTCCACCAACTCTTTCGGGAAAATCACCCCCATAGAGTTCCCTACCGTTGTGACTTTTAACTTAATCATCGTTTTTTGACTGAGTAAATATGTCAATTATAGCACCTCCCATATTTCCTGAATTTCTCACATCACTTAACAATTTAGTATTAACTTTCCGAACCATTGTCTAATCTCTTGTTTTTCACTCTCTTCCAACGGAAAATCGGTTCTTCGTTACTTGGTATGGTTCGATAGGGGGGCATAAATCGACTAAATCCTTATCTGGCAAGAGACTTAATTGATTAGTTCGCTCTAGAGCAAAAACAATTGACAAAAATCGCTAAATGCTTTTCTATATAAGGGTT